>JAKCAB010000017.1 GCA_021839785.1 bacterium
GGGAAGCTGCTGCGCGTTGGCTTGCGGATCGTTTGTCTTTTCATCCCCGACCTTGTGGCTGGGTTCAAACCCGCCGGCCAACTCTTTTTTTACCTCACCAAACCATCAAAGCTGGGGGACATCTGTGAAACCGATACGAAAGTCATTGCGCCGCTTGATGCGGAGCACCTGGCCATTGCGACACAACAGCGCCTATTGTGGCACCAAGGCGCGTACGCGGGGTCTCGCCATTGCGCTGGCGGGTGTGATGACCGTAATTCCCGGGGTATTCGCCGCCTGCCGCTATGCAAAGTACTGGACAAACTACGGATTACACCGCCAACCGGCTACAATCAGTACACGACGCGCACGGTGCCGGCGACCGTGGACGTGCTGGGCCTGGCCAATCCCACGGCCGACGTGACGGTCAACGGGAACGTGGCGACCCGGAAAAGCGAGTACTTCCACTATGCCTTGACTGTGCCCAACGGCCCGGCGCAATACCCGACCCTCACCGTGACGAGCCTGTACGGAGCGCAACAGAGCACGGCGGGCGAAGTGCTCATGCCGGCGGCCTCGGAGAGCTTCGGCTGCGACGCCGACGGTAACCTGACCACGCGCACCAATCGCGGAGCGAAGCGGACCTTCATCCATGGCGAGCCGTGCGACCGTTGGGCTGACACGATCCGGAGCCACGAGGGAGTTGCGAACAACCTGCCCACCTCACTGGGTTGGATGGCCTCGGCTGGCTTAAGCCGAATGCGGTGAGGTGAACGCAGCGCGAGGTGCCATCGGCAGGCGAGCCCGGCGCCGGCGGTGGTGCCAGTTTGGCCGACCGGGTGATGGTTGGGCTCGGGCGCCGTACGAACCTGCAAGCCGGGATTGCTTCGGTTGCGCATACGACTGAGACTCTCGCCGCGCAACATGGCACTCAGGTTGGTTCAAAATCCGGAGCCGGGCACCCGCCTGGCGCTTTTCGTTGGCGACCGCGTTCGCTTCACTTTGCGGGCTGCCGAGGGCCGGGCGAGACCGCCCGGTTGGCGCGCGAACTTGCGCACGAATCTCGGGCGGGCCGGCGTCCTGCGCCGTGAGTTGATCGTCTCTGTCGAGAGCCGCAAGCCGCCCACCTTGTCTTCGTGGCGCGACATCCCGATGCCGTGGACCGGCGACGGCTGGACCCTGGAATTGCCACTCGCCGAAGTCGGCTACTTCAAAGCCAAGGCCTATGTGCTCGACGAGCGCGGCTGGCAACACTGGCCCGAGGGACCGGACTTTGGGGTGAACGTGCAACCGGCCTGGTGCCGGACCGCAAACACGATTTACTGCGCGTTCCCGCGCATGTTCGGTCCCAGCAAAACCGCGCGCACGACCGAGCCTTCGCCGGTCGCGGACCAGTTGCCGGCGCTGGACAAACAAGGATTCACCGTCATCCCGCCTTCCGGCACGCTGCGCGATCTGGGCCGCGAACTGCCGCACATTTTCGACACCCTGGGGTGCCGCATCCTGCACTTGCTCCCGGTCAATCCGACGCCCACGACCTACGCTCGGTTCGGGCGCTTCGGCAGTCCGTATGCCTGCCAGGACTGGCTGGCGATCGATCCCGCGCTGGTGGAATTCGACCGGCGCACCACGGGCGTGGACCAGTTCCGCGAACTGGCGGGCGGCGTCCATGCCCACGGCGGCAAGCTGTTTCTCGACATGGTGATCAACCACACCGGCTGGGGCTCCACGCTCCAGGAAGAACACCCCGGTTGGTTTCTCCGCGAACCCGGCGGCAAGTTCGTGAGTCCCGGCGCCTGGGGGACGATTTGGGAGGACCTGGTGGAACTCGACCACCGCCACGCCGGTCTCCGGCGCGAGCTGGGCGAAGTGTTCGCCGGATGGTGCCGCCGCGGGGTGGACGGTTTCCGTTGCGACGCGGGCTACAAGGTACCGACGCCGGTCTGGCAATACATCGTCGCCCGCGTGCGCCTGGAGTTTCCGGACACGGTGTTCCTGCTCGAAGGGCTGGGCGGCGCGTGGGAGGCAACGGAAGAATTGCTCACGGAAGGCGGGATGCAATGGGCTTACTCGGAGCTGTTCCAGAACTACTCCGGTAAGGACGTGGCGTCGTACCTCGACTACGCGCTCGCCCAAAGCCGCCGCGTCGGCGTGTACGTGCATTACAGCGAGACCCACGACAACCCCCGCCTGGCTGCCAAAGGCCGGGCTTGGTCGCTGCTTCGCAACCGACTGTGTGCGCTCGTGAGCGTTTCTGGTGGTTTCGGGTTCACCAACGGCGTGGAATGGCTCGCCACCGAGCGGGTAAACGTACATGCGAGCCGGGGCCTGTCGTGGGGCAGCGAGGAAAACCTGGTGGCGGAACTGGGCCATCTGAACCGGCTCCTCGCCGAACACCCGTGCTTTTTCGACGGTGCGAAGCTCACCCGACTCAGCCCGTCCGACGCCCCGGTCTATGCGCTGCTCCGCGAATCGGCGGACGGGCGCAACGCCGTGCTGGTGCTGGCAAACACGGATTCGACGCAGGCTCAGACCAGTTCGCTCGAGGCCGCGGCACTCAAACGGGCCGGACTGGATTTCACGGCGGCGGATTTCCAACCAGTGGACCTTTTGGGCCAGGCGGCACCCAAGTTCAAACTCACACTTGGGAGCACCGTGACGTTTACGTTGGCTGCGGCCGGCTGCTTTTGCCTCGCCGCTCGCGCCCAACCGGTCGGTCTCACCGGCGACCATTATCGCCGACGCCGTGCCTTGGAAGCGTTCGCGCTCCAGGCGCTCAGCCACCAACTCCCCATCGAGTGTCTCGGGCAGGCGGACCTGTCGGCAGCGGCTGACTGGGTCGAGCGCGACGCCGCTGGGTTCCTGGCCGCGGCGGTGAACGAACGTCTGGCCGCCGGCGCCAGCGGTTACCCGCGCGTGGTGACCTGGCACGTGCTGGACCGGCGCCGCGTGACGCCGGTCCCCGCCGGGCATTGGCTGCTCGTGAGTCACGACGCCCCGTTCCGCGCCGGGTTGCGGATCGCGGGTGAACCGCATCCCGTCCACGCCGAATCCACGGCAGTGAACGGCGGACACATCGTCGCATTCGCGCCGCGTGCCGAGGTCGCCGAGGCCGAGCTGGCTTTGGAAAGGAACGGCGGCGGAAGCGGATTGAGCGCCGCCATCCGCTTCCTGAATTCTGTGCCGGCCGGCGGCATGGCCAGCCCGGAAGCTCCAGCCGACGGCCTGGTTTTGCTGACCAACGGCCGCGGCGGCATGGCGCGGCTGGCGGTGGACTTCGGCGCCATCCGTTCGAAGTACGATTGCCTCCTCGGCGCGAACCTCCATCCGCGCGTGCCGGTGGATCGTCACGTCTTCGCCAAGCGGGCCCGCGCCTGGGTGAACGCCGACGGTTTCTTGTCACCGCTCAGCGCGGACAACCTGCTGGCCTTCGCGGCCGGCCCGCCGGCCCGCTGGCGGTTTCTTGCCAATGCCGGCGACGGCCGCGGAGTGGAGATTCGCCTCACGGCGGTGATGCTGGCCGGGCGCAACACCACTGTGCTGCGCTTCGAGCGGCCGGCCGCCGCGCCCGCGCAAGGCAGGGATTTGCCCGCCACGGCCGATGTCCGTCTGACCCTCCGCGTGGACATCGAGGACCGGAGCTTCCACACCCAGACGAAGCACAACGGTGGCGCGGAGTACCATTTTCACAGCCACACGAAAACGCTTTCCGACCGTCCCGGCTTCGCCTTCACGCCCGCGGCGGATCGCCGGCTGCACGTGTGGGCGACGTCGGGCGCCTACCACCCGCAGGCCGAGTGGTGCGACAACCTCCCGCATTCGATCGAAGCCAGTCGGGGGATGGAAGGCAGTGGGGATGCCTACAGCCCCGGTTGGTTCGAGCTGCCGCTCGCCAAAGGCGCCGAAGCCTGGCTGATCGTCTGCGCCGACGCGTCTGATCCGACCGCCGAAGAATGGCGGGCGGCGGTGGAGGTTCGCCCGGAAGGTCTCCAGGCAAACGGTACCCTCGACGCACCCGCGGCCGTGCGCGATGAATTCGCCTCCGCGCTGGCCGGCGCGGCGGAGGCGTTTGTCGTCCGCCGGGACGATGCCCGGACCGTCATTGCCGGTTATCCGTGGTTTCTCGATTGGGGGCGCGACACGCTGATCGCGGCGCGCGGTTTGCTCGCCGCCGGCCACGTCGAGGAAGTTCAGCAGATCGTGCGGGCGTTTGCCCGGTTCGAGCAGGACGGCACCTTGCCGAATTCGATCCACGGCGACGATGCTACGAATCGCGACACCAGTGATGCGCCGCTGTGGTTCGGCGTCGTTTGCGAAGAACTCGCGGCGGGACTTGCCACGAATCCCAACTGTGCGACGCAGCCAGGCCGCCTGGCTCGCACGCCTGCGAATGCTGAGGCGGCGGCGGCATTTTACGCCACCGTGGTTGACCCGGCCGGCCGCAGCGTTGCCGAGGTGCTGCGCGCCATCGCCGTCGGTTACCTGCGCGGCACGCCCAACGGCATCCGCGTGGACGCCGAATCCGGCCTGGTGTGGAGCCCGAGTCACTTCACCTGGATGGACACCAACCACCCCGCCGGCACGCCGCGCGAAGGCTATCCCATCGAGATTCAGGCGCTCTGGTGGCGGCTGCTGCGGCAACTCGACCGTTTGGGCCAGCCGCCTTTGGACGAACCTTGGGCGGATTTGGCCGCGCGGGTGCAGGCCAGTTTCGAGCGTCGCTTCTGGCTCGAAGATCGCGGCTGGTACGCAGATGTCTTGCTGGCGACGCCCGGCCGCTCAGCGGCGCAGGCGACGCCCGACTCCGCGCTCCGCAGCAACAGCCTGCTGGCGGTCGCGCTCGGCCTGGCCAGCGGAGAGCAGGCCCAACGGACGGTGCTGGCCGCGCGTCAGTGGCTGGTGGTGCCGGGCGGCTTGCGGTCACTGGCGCCGCTGCCGGTCTCGCCGCCGTTGCCGATCCGCGGCGCGCACGGCCAGTTGTTGAACGATCCGGCGAACCCGTATTGGGGACGCTACGAAGGCGACGAAGACACCCGCCGCAAGCCCGCCTATCACAACGGCACGGCCTGGACGTGGACGCTGCCGCATTTCTGCGAGGCGCTCGCGCGGGCGTGGGACTTCGCGCCAGCGGCGGTCAACGCCGCGCGCAGTTACCTGGCCAGCGTGGAGCGGTTGCTCGCGGAGGGCTGTCTGGGCCATTTGCCCGAAGTCCTCGACGGCGATGCGCCACACACGCCGCGGGGCTGCGACGCCCAGGCGTGGAGCGTCACCGAGGCCGGCCGCGTGTGGCGAATCCTCAGCCGGGCGAATCCGGCCGCGGACGGTGCGGATTGGCCGGAAGGGCAGGGGAGTTGATGCGTGGTTGAACAATCCGCTGAAGCCAACCCGGGCGTTGCGGGCGCACGCCGGCGCTTGATTCGAGCGCGCCGGGGCGTAGCTTCAGGACGTAACCACGAACCAGGAGCGCCTTATGATCGCCCGCAAGCTCAAGGAATTCCTTGACCAGAGCCAGATCAAGTACGTCACCATCACGCACTCCCCGGCCTACACCGCCCAAGAGGTCGCGGCTTCCGCCCACGTCGCTGGCCGGCACATGGCCAAGACAGTCATCATCCACCTCGCCGGCCGCCTGGCAATGGCCGTGCTGCCCGCCAACCGGAAGATCATCCTGCAAGACTTGCTGAACCTCACGGGCAGCGAGGATGTGCGCTTTGCCACCGAATCGGAGTTCGCCAGCCGGTTTCCCGACTGCGAAGTCGGCGCCATGCCGCCCTTTGGGAATCTTTACGGCATGGACGTGTACGTGGCACCGGCGTTGGCCGAAGACGGACGCATCGCCTTCAATGCCGGGTCGCACACGGAAATCATCGAATTGGCCTACACCGATTTCGCCCGCCTCGTGAATCCGAAGTTGATGATGTTCACCACCTGAAACGGAACCCTCCTCCGACTTCAGCCTGGCCGAAACCGGTGCGGGTGGTCCTGCGAAGGCTTGCGCCGCCAGCCGCAATACCGGCGATGCGATGGCCGGAGCAAGCGGTCGGTTGAGTCTCCGGCGCAAAGTTGACCGGTTCCGCCAGCCTCGTTAGCGTCTCGCGTTCGTGGCCGGTGAACGTGTCAATGTTCTGGGAGTCGGCATCAGCGTGCTCAATCTCGAGACCGCCCGCGCCGCCTTGGCGGAGGCAGTGGCCCAGCGCCGCAAAGGATACGTGTGCGTGACCGGCGTCCACGGGGTGATCGAGTCCCAGAGCGACCCTGCCTTGCGCGCCATCCACAACCGCTCTCTGCTCACGACGCCCGACGGCATGCCGATGGTTTGGGCCGGCAAGCTGGCCGGATTTCGCGAGATGTCGCGGGTGTACGGGCCGGACTTGATGTTCGAGGTGTTTCGCTGGAGCCAGCAATCCGGGAACACCCACTTTTTCTTCGGGGGCGCGCCGGGCGTGGCGGAAGAGCTGAAAGGCCGCCTCGAAGCACGGTTTCCCGGCGTGCGGATCGTGGGCACCTACACGCCGCCGTTTCGCGCGCTGACCGCCGAAGAAGAGGCGGCGCTGGCGGCGCTGGTGGCGGCGGTTCGACCCGACTTTTTCTGGGTGGGCCTGAGCACGCCGAAGCAGGAACGGTTCATGGCGCGGTACATCGACCGGCTCGAAACGACGGTGATGCTGGGGGTCGGGGCGGCGTTCGATTTCCATGCCGGGCGAATGGCGCAGGCGCCGCGGTGGATGCAGCGCTCCGGTCTGGAGTGGTTCTACCGGCTCTGCAGCGAACCGCGGCGGCTGTGGCGGCGCTATTTGAAGAACAATCCGCACTTTCTCTGGCTGGCGTTCTGCCAGGCGACCGGCCTGCGGAAGTTTTCGCTGGAAGTGCCGGCCGAGTCGGCACGTTGACTGATTGCGAACGGCGCGGCTGGACTTTTGGTTGGCTACGGTTCCGCGGACGGGTTAAAGAAGCGCTTTTATGAGTGAACCGCCTGCCGGTGCTGCCGCCCCGCGCGTCGCGTATTGGCCTTTCCTCTGCGTCGATCTGCTGCTCGTGGCGACGGCGTGGCTGATTTACCACCAGGCCAACCGCCCGATGGTCCATTACGAAGTCGCAGCCATCGCGTTGTGCACCGCCCTGGGGGCCTGGCTGGCGATGTGGCCATTGGTGCTCCAGCACCGCGCCGAGCTGGCCCGCGACGAGCGCAGCGATCTGGTGGGGACGCTGGCGCAGTTGCATCAGCTCGATCACCTGGCCGAACGCATCGCGCTGGCGACCGGCCAGTGGCAGACCGCCCAGGAACACGCGACCGCCGCCGTCAACGCCGCCCGCGACATCGCCGACCGGATGAGTGCGGAACAGAAAGTTTTCCAAGATCG
>JAKCAB010000674.1 GCA_021839785.1 bacterium
ACCGCCTCTCGCCATGAAGAACATCGTTTATTTCGACCTGGAAACGCAGAAGTCCGCCGAAGAAGTAGGAGGCTGGGACCGGATCCGCGACATGCGCCTGAGCGTGGGCGTCACTTACAGCACGACGCGCGGCAACTACGAGATCTATGAGGAGGCGCGCGCGAACGAACTGATCGAAGAACTGCGGCGCGCGGACCTGGTGGTGGGCTTCAACGTCCTGCGGTTCGATTACGAGGTCCTCACCGCGTACAATCCGTTCTTCGACGCCGAGCAGCTCAAAACCCTGGACATGCTCGTCGAGTTGATGAAAACGCTGCCGCACCGGCTGTCGCTGGACTCGATCGCCGCCGCCTCGCTCGGCGTGGAAAAAACCAGCGACGGCCTGCAGGCGCTGCGTTGGTTCCGGCAGGGCAAGCTGGTCGAGATCGCCGAGTATTGCTGTTTCGACGTGAAAATCACGCGGCTCGTCCACGAATACGGCTGCGAACACAAGCGGCTGTTTTACACCACCAAGTTCGGGAAGAAGTCGGTCGCCGTGGACTGGTAAGCACCCACCCGGCAAAGCCGCGACCGCTCGCTTGCCGTCGCGAGGGAGTCAGGCCACCGATCCGGTGCAACTGCTGCCGCAACCAGCCGTGCAGGCCAGGCAATGATCGCCGGTGCGGATCGCCCAACCGTCCAGGCGGTCCGGCGTTACGTCCCAAAGGAACAACGGCCGGCCGTTCCGGATTTGCAGACCGAGCATCTGGTTGAAGTCGCAGTCGTAAACCTCGCCCCGCCAGCCGACGCTCAGCGTGGTCCGACACATCAAGCCGTCCAGGGTGGCTGGGTTGAAGCTGTTCGCCAGCAATTCCAAGTAAGCGTCCCACTGGCCGTGCCGTCGCAGATCCTCGGCGAAGCGCGCGATCGGCTGGTTGGTGAGCGTGAACAGGCTGGTAAACTCGATGCCGTGCCGCTGGCGCAACTCGGCGCGATAATCCGCCTCCAGTTTGGCCGGCGCCGGCGGTAGTTTGGGGCCGAGTGGATTATAAACCAAGTGGAGCGGCAGGCGGGTGCCGTAGCCGACGGCGTTCAGCTTGCGCAGCGCCGCAATGCTCCGTGCATAGACGCCGTCGCCGCGCTGGGCGTTGACGTTTTCTTCGAGGTAACAAGGCAGCGACGCGACGACCTCGACCGCGTGTGCGGCCAGGTATTCCGGCAGCCACGCAAAGCCGGTGGTCTCGATGATCGTGAGGTTGTTCCGGTCGATCACCCGGCAGCCGGCAGACCGGCCCGTTTCCACCAGAAACCGAAAGTTCGCGTTCAGCTCCGGCGCCCCGCCCGTGAGGTCCACCACCGCCGGACGATGCGCGCGAATCCAATCGCCCACGCGTTCGGCAACGGCGCGGTCCATCATCTCGGTCCGCCACGGCGCGGCGTCCACGTGGCAATGGCGGCAGGCCTGATTGCACTTGCGACCCACGTTCACCTGGAGGGTCTCCAGGCGCGCGCGGCGCAAGGTGCGACCCTGCTGGGCGAGCTTTTCCGCGAACTGGTTCGGCGTCATCAGCAAACGGTTTAGGGTTGGGGCGTCGGTCATTCGCTCGCTGGATGCGTCAAACCGGCGATGACTTCGCGAGCCACCGACTGGATGACGCCGCGCTCGTTCGCGTGATCGACCGTGAACGTCACGAGCACGAACTTATGGCCGTCGGGTAGCTCGATGTAGGCGGCGTCGTGACGGGTGTCACTCGTCCAGCCCGCCTTGGACCAGAGCTTCGCCCCCGGCGGGAGGGCTGGCCCGGTGAATTTCGCCTGGTTCTCCGGATCGGAGGTCGCGGCGGCGGGATCGCGTTTGAGCAAGGCCAGCATTTCGGCACTGCGTTTGGCGCTCACTGCCTGGCCGGTCGCAATCTCGGTCAGGAGCCGCGCGGTGGCGTCGGTGGTGAGCCAGTTGCGTTTGGGCTCGAAGGCCTGGATGGCCTGGGTTTCGCGCCCGTAGGGGCCTTCGCACCACGGCTTTTTATTCGCGTTGATGTCGGTGTAGCCCAGTCCGGCGAAATAGCGGTTCACCGCGTTGCGTTTGTCGAACCACACCTTCAACTCGTCCGCCGGTAATTCCGGCCCGCTGGTGGTGCCGGTCAGCAGATCCACCACGTAATGCGTCGCCTCGTTGTAGGACAGCACGATCATGTCGCTCAAGGCCCGGCGCAGTTCCGGCGTGTCATCGAGCCGGCCGTCCTCGAGCCAGCGATGCGCCGCCACCAGGTAAAACAGCTTCACCACGCTGGCGGGGTAGATCGGCACATCGCCGCGGAAGCTGCCGCGGGTCGATTTCCGCGGGTCGCGCAAATCCACGAGCGTCACGGCGATTTGGTTCGGCGTCAGTTTCTGGTCGGCGAACCGGTCGATCGTCTTGCGAACCGCCGTGTCCACGATGGCCTGGGTCGGCGGCGAAACCGGCGGCAACGCGGCGTGGCCCACCAAACCGGGCGAGACGCATAACGCAACGGCACCGGCGATCAGCCCGGCCCTTGCGCCGTGCCGGACGCGGTTCGCGGGAACGGTCGGCCTTTGCACGTCAGCCATAAACGGGAGGGAACCGGTCGTTCAAACGAGTTCCGGGGCCACGGGCGGCGGGGCAAAGAAATCAAATTCCGCGCCGAATTGCCGGAGAAAACACAGCGAGTAAGCCCGCTCGAACACGAGCACCGGCAGCATCAAGGCGGTGCCTATGAACGGCAGTGCCAGCAGGAAGCCCGCGCAACAGCAGGTGGCCAGGGTCACCACCGCCACGAGGGCAAAAATGGCGAGCTTGATCACGATTTGAAACAGCACATACAGCGCGAAGACGCCGGCTTGCGGCTGGATCAGCTTCAGCGCCATCTTCCAGCCGTCCCAGACACTGGTGGTAAAGCGCGACATCAACGGCACGACGAAATCGTAAGTGAATTTCGCCACCACGGCCCAAAAGATCGCGATGGCCAACCCGACCAGCATGGCCAACGCCAGCCCCACAACGCCAAAGGCAGCGCCGCCCGAGTGCAGGAGCAGAACCAACGCCAGCACGCCCAGGGCGATCGGGACGGCGACCGTCAGGCCGGACGCTACCGAGAGCAGCACGCGAAACAAGAACAGGCTGTTGGCGTGCGGCGCAAACCGCGTCCAGGGCGCCACCACCTCCGCGCGGTTCTCGGCCACGCAATGGAAAAACATGAACCAGCCGCGGCTGCTGAGCCACAGAAACACCACCCAAAGCACCACACCCACAACGAGACCGGCCACGACCACCGGCGCCAGCCAGTGCAGGTTGTCCATCACCCAACCCCGCGCGTGCTCGAACGACCGTTCATAATCGCGATAGTCCGACCCGAACCGGTAGTTGAGGCCGCCGCCCAGCCCGCCGGCCTCGCCCAGACAGGCGAGCCAGGCACAGAACGCGATCGCCAGCCACCGGCTGAGGTCGAAGGGGGCGAAGAGCACGGTTTTCACCCGCGCGAAAGCGGGCGACACCGGCGCGGTGACGCTGATTTCCTGGGCGGTGGCATTCATTGGCCTGGCGTGGGAAGGCAAACTTTGGCTGAGCTTAGACCGCCCGGTCGCGGGTTCAAATAGTTTTTGCCGAAGCTCCCGGACACCAAGGGCGGGGTCGCGCCCGAGTGCCGCGAAGTTGAGCCCAAGGCAGCGGCCTAAACCACGCGATCTCGCCCCGCCTCGCGAGGACGGAAGCGCGATCCGTCGTCGCCGTCGGCAGGCAATGTCCTGATCTGGTGGCGGCGGTGCTGCCGCCTCGCCGTGCGCCGCCGCCGCGGCGCAGCCAACCCTTTGAAATCAGGACACTGCCCGTCGGCGGGCCGGCTTGACTTGCGCCGCAGCGACGGCTCATAGTGTCGAGGAGTCAACCTTGTGGGCCACCTGTGCCGGCACGGTGTCGAGTGCCGGCGGCAACCACGGACAAATCAACAGACCGATTCAACCTATGGAAAACATCACCACCGTGGACGTGATCCTGAAGTCCAAAGGACGCGACATCTGGTCCGTAACACCCCAGACGCTCGTGTACGACGCCCTCAAGCTCATGGCGGAAAAGAACGTTGGGGCGCTGCTGGTCCTGGAAGAAGGCAAGCTGGTCGGGATCGTCTCCGAACGCGATTACGCGCGGAAAGTGGCGCTGCTGGGCCGGAACTCCAGGGTGCTGGCGGTGCGGGAGATCCTTACCGAAGCGGTGTACACTGTGACGCGGGAAAGCACCATCCGCGAGTGCATGAAAAAAATGACCGACAAGCGCGTCCGCCACCTGCCGGTGGTCGAAGGCGGCCAGTTGGTGGGCATCGTGTCCATCGGCGACGTGATGAACTGGCTGACCAGCGCGCAGCGGGCCGCGATCGACCAACTGCAGGCCTACATCGCGGGTGGCTACCCGGTCTAGCCGCGGTGGCGGACGAAGGCTCCGGCGGTTGGCCAGCGCGGCGGCGCCTGGCGGTCGCCGGGTGCGCATCGCGCTTGTCACGGTCCCGCCCCGGACTATGCTCCCCCAAACATGAGAGCGAAGCGCACACTGCCGTTCGTGCTGATGGTCGTTTTCGCGCTGACCCGCGTGCCCGGCTTGCTGCCGGTCAACTTCAGCGCGGTGTACGGCCTGCTGTTTTGCGCCGGCGTCTATTTTTCGGGGCGCATGGCGTGGTGGCTGCCGCTGGCCACGATGGCGGTCACCGATGTCGGCTTAGGCCTTTACTATTACTTCACGGCCGGCATCGGGTTCTTCCAGCCTTACCTGCTCGTCAACTACGCGGTCTATGCGGTCTTGATCGGGCTCGGCCGGTGCTTCAAGCCGCAGTCCTCCTGGCTGACGCTGCTGGGCGGCGGCGGTGTGGGCGCCATCCTGTTTTACCTGATCACCAACACTGCGGCGTGGTTTTTCAATTCGTTCGGCAACCCGGAATACACGAAGGACCTGGCCGGCTGGATCGTCGCGTTGACCCAAGGCACGGCCGGCTACCCGCAAACTTGGGAATTCTTCCGCAACACCCTGCTTAGCGGCGGCCTCTTCACGGGGCTTTTCGCCGGCGCCATGAAACTCAGCGCCGCGCTCGATCGCCGGGAAGCCCCGGAGCCGCAGGCGCAGGAAGAGGCCGAACCGGACGAAGCGGAGCAGCCCGAGGAAGCCAAGGCCTGAGCCTCCACACCCGCCCCGGTCCGCCGACCGCCGCGCCGTTCCGCGCCTGAACTTCATGCCCCGCATCGGCCTCATCTCGGACACGCACGGCTTCCTGGATCCCAAGGTCGCCAGGCACTTGGTGGGCGTGGACCATATCCTGCACGCGGGCGACATTGGCGGGGCCGGCCTGGTGCGGGAGCTGGAGCGGGTCGCGCCGGTGACCGCCGTGAGCGGCAACACCGACGCGGGTTTGCCCTTCCGTGAAACGGAGAATGTTGTCGTGGCGGGCCGGAAGTTCCTGGTCCATCACATCGTCAATCCTCGCCGCCTGCCCGAGCGGTTGGCGCGTCGTATTGCCGGCGAACGTCCGGAGGTGGTCGTGTTTGGCCACACGCACGAACCGTTTCGCGAGGTCATCGACGGCCTGCTCTTCGTCAATCCCGGCTCCGTGGGGAGACCACGCTTTGGCAAACCGCGCACGCTGGCCGTGTTGCACTGGGCCGACAGCGAAGCGGCCATCCAGGTGGATTTCATCGAGCTGGGACCGTGATCGCAACGGACTCAAGCCGACGATCCCGGTTCGAGCGCGTGGGCTTTCAGGTCGGCCAGATCGACAAACTCCAGCGCCGACGCGTGGGTGGCTTCGAGGACGACTGGCGGCGCCACGCCGGCATCCAGAGCTTCCTTCCAGCGCGTGACGCACAAACACCACCGGTCGCCCGGCTCCAAACCAAGAAAACCCGCCGCGGGCACCGGCGTGACCAGGTCGTTGCCGCGTTCGAGCGAAAACGCCAGGAACTCGCGCGTAACCTGGGCGCAAATCACGTGCAAGCCATGATCGCCCGGACCGGTGCGACAATAACCGTCGCGGTAGAAGCCGGTGCGTGGCTTGCGGCAACAGCCCTGAAGTTCACCGCCAAGAACGTTCGTCGGCATGGGCCGAGTTTAGCACGGCGCCGGCGGACGGCGAATCGGCGCCTCGCTCAAGGCGTCCGCGGTGGCAGATACCGGTCGAACCAGTCCGCGAACAGGCGGATGTCCCAGACCATGGTGAGCCAGCCGTGCTTCACGCCGTGGCGGACGATGAGCTTCACGTCGCGGCCCGCTTCCCTGGCGCGCTGCACGAACCACTCGGATTGCTCCAGCGGCGTCAGCGTGTCCGCGTCGCCGTGAATGATCAGCACCGGGGGCAGGTTGGAAGCGACGTGGTAGATCGGAGAGGTCTCCCGGCCAATCACCTTCCAGATCGCGAGGTTGGTCGAGTTCGGTCCGAAGGCTTTTACAAAACTTTTGGGCGGGCCACCGTCGCCGGGATTTTCGGTCGATTTGCCGAGGTTCAGCAGATCGGTGACCGGAAAGAAAAGGGCCGCCGCCTGGATGGCGCTGCTTTCGCGCTCGACCGGATCGGCGGCGTCAGGTTGGCCGGGGTCGCCCATCGTGGCGATCATCAGGCTGAGGTGACCGCCCGAACTGCCGCCGCTCACGCCGAGGCGTTGCGGGTCCACGCCGTATTCCTTGGCGTGATACCGGACGAACCGCACCGCCCGGCGCACGTCTTCCACAATCTCCATGACCGTGAATTCCGGCTGCGACCCGTGATGCACGCCGAAGACCGAGTACCCGCGCCGCAGCAACGGCGCGACCATCGCCGGGGCGATGCCGTCGGCGCTCGACTTCCAACTGCCACTCACCATCACCAGCACACCGGCGCCGTTGGGGTGCGCCGGCCGGAGCCAGTCCACCACCAGATCTTTTCCGTGCCGCTGAGAATAAACGATGCCCTTGGTCTGCTCGACATGCGGGGTGAAGTACCACCAAAGCCCGGCGGCCAGCGCCAGGGTGATCAACACCACAACCAGGATCGCCAACCCGGCGAACTTCAGGAAACGGCGGAGTGTCATGCGGGGAAAGTGCCGGATCGCGCCCCCGTTCCAAGCCGAATCGGCAGCGCGCCCGCGCAACACTCCACCCAAACCAAGCGGTTGTGGAGGCGTTCCGCCGCCTCAGATCGTCATCGCGTGGCGGCGCTCGGTGGGCTTGGGCAGATAGGCGTCGAACCGCATGGCGATGATCCGGACCAGCAATCGCCCGAGTTCGGTCACGGTGAGCCGCGAGACCGTGCGCTCGATCAAACCGTCGGCTGCGAGGTCGTCGAGCGAGGCGAGTGCCTTCGCGAAATACTCACGGAAATCAA
>JAKCAB010000394.1 GCA_021839785.1 bacterium
GACTTCGACTTCGTGGCCCGGTCGGCCCAGGCGGAAGATCTTCAATACTTGTCGCTGGCGCAGGCCTGGACGTTGGACAAACCCACGCCGGAAAATTTGGAACGTGAACTGAGCGCTCGCTCCCGGCCTGACTGTGTCCTGACTTGGAACCTGGAGGCGCCCAAGAATTATTACCGGGGCGACGCCGGGCGGTGCCTGGGCCATTGCTGGACGCTGGGGATGCGGGGACGGACGCCGGCGGGCGACGACGCCATCCAATGGCTGTTGCGGGCCAGCGCCCACGATTACGAATCCGACAAGCCCAGCTTCGCCAACTTCGAATCCCACCGATTCATCCACGCGCAAGGCGGCGCCGTGTTTTACAGCCACCCGGCTCGTTGGTGGATTGGGCCGTGGGGCGGTCAGGGAGGCTACCCGCGACAGGAACGGATGCGCGTATCCAACCTGGCGGTGGAACTGCCCTTGGACACGCTATTGGGACCGACCTTTGACGGATTGGACGTGATGACCAGCGCCGGCGAGTTCGAGGCCAACGCGATGGCTTTCGAACTGTGGTGTCTCCTGCTCAACCACGGCTATCGCGTCGCCGCTACGGCATCTTCGGATTCCTGCTTCGACCGGCCGGGCGGGGCCAATCCAGGCGCCGTGCGTACGTACACTTATATCGGCGATGCGTTTTCGTTGCCGGCGATCGCCCGGGCCACCGCCGAAGGGCGCACCTTCGCCACCAGCGGCCCGCTGCTGGTCGTCTCCGTCGCCGGGCAACCTCCCGGCACGGCCTTTCCGGCGGACGGTAGCGCCCGGGAAATGCGCATCGAGGCCTGGGCTTCGGGAACGGACGCGAAGGGCTTGACGCGATTGGAAGTGCTCCGGAACGGTGCGTCGGTGCGCACCAACCTATTTTCGCCGGCCATTCCGAGCTTTGCGACGAACATCCTCGTGGCGGATCGGGAGCCCGGCTGGTATTGCGTGCGGCTGTTCGGCGGGGACGTGCAGCGGCAGCGCGCGATCAGCGGCGCGTTTTTCTTCGATGCCACGCCGTATCAGCGCCCGGCTCCGGTTCCCGCGCGGGTGAGCATCACGATCTTGGACCGAGCGACCGGTCAACGGCTTGCCGCCTCGGTGACCGAGGTGGATTTCCGGGGGCCACAGCCGGTCGATGGAACGAAGCATTTTCTGGCGGGTGGTGAGGGTACGATCACCGTGCCAGGCTGGGTGCGCCTGCGTGCGGAAGTGCCCAGGTATCGGCCTCTGACCTTGAGTCCGTTTCTAGATAACCCCGGACTGGTAAACTTCATCACCGGGCTCGGAGCGGAGGATTTGTTGAACTGGGAGACCTTCGAGCGGGTGCGCGCTTTGCTAAGCAGCGGGAAGCTGACATTTTCGTTGGAAAAGATCCCTTGAGCGGGACGGCGCGCGCGGGCGGACTCCGACGGCACGGTCAAGGCGTCAGCAAGCATGGAGGCGTTTTGGCCCACCAGAGTTGCCCTGACCGTTGCCGTACCGGGGAAATGAGCAACGCAGGACTGCATGGTACAAAAAATGTCGCAATTGCGACAATAGTTGCCCGACCGCGGAAACAGGTAACGCGCCCCATCGGGGATGTGCCCTTATCCTGCCGCGCCTCAGAATTCGCGTTGCAGTTGCGGTCTCAAGGACTAAATTGCAGCCCAGCAAGCCACGATGCCAAGATGCAGCGCCGAGAGCTTTGTCCATCGCGCGGATTCGGAGACCGACCCGGAACCTGACCTATGAAGACTCCACTCACACGACGTCATTTCATTCGCCACGCGGCGGCAGGTTCGGCCGCGCTCACCTGGCTGGGCACCCGCGCGCCGACCGTTTTCGCGGCCGAGGCGGCCCAACCCGCGCTGCTGGGCGGCCCGCCAGTCCACACCGGCGGCTGGCCCAGTTGGCCGACGTGGCGCGAGACCTGGGAGCCGGCGGTGCTCGAGGTGCTGCGCAGTTGCCGGTGGTTCCGCGGCTCCGGCGAGACTGTGGCCCGGTTCGAATCGGCGTACGCCCAATTGATCGGCGCCAAGCGCTGCCTGGCCACCGCCAGCGGCACCACCGCGTTGCTCGTCAGCCTGCACGTCATGGACGTGGATGCTGGCGACGAAGTCATCGTCTCGCCGTTCACGTTCATCGCCACCTACAATGCGGTCTTGCTCAACAATGCGCTGCCGGTCTTCGCCGACACCGACCCGGCCACGTTCACGCTGGATCCGGCTTCGATCGAAAGTCGGATCACGGACCGCACTCGCGCCATTCTGCCAGTCCACATTTACGGCCTGCCGTGCGACATGGACCCCATCAACGCGCTCGCCCGGAAACACAAGCTCGCGGTGGTTGAAGATGCGTGTCAGGCGTGGCTGGCCGAATACAAAGGCCGCAAGTGCGGCACGCTGGGGGACCTCGGCTGCTTCAGCTTCCAGGAATCCAAACATCTGCCGGCGGGGGAAGGTGGCGCGGTCACGGGCGACAGCGACGAATTGCTCGACCGTTGCCAGTCTTTCCACAACTGCGGTCGCGCCTACGGCACTTACAAGGGCGCCGGGACGTATTTCGCCCGCGGCAGCAACTATCGGATGCAACATTTCCAGGCCGCCATTTTGCTCCAGCAATTGGATAAACTCAGACTGGACACGGCCCACCGGCGCGAGAACGCGGATTACTTGACGGCTCAACTCCAGCAGATTCCCGGCATCCAGACGGCGCGCTTGCCGGAGAACAGCCGGGCGGTCTGGCATCTCTATCCATTCCGGTACGACGCGGAGCAGTTCCACGGGTTGCCGCGGGCCAGGTTTATCCAGGCGCTCAAAGCCGAGGGGATCCCGTGCGGGGGCGGGTACACCGAGCAATACTTCGATGGCCTGCTGGAAGAGGCGATCGCCTCGCGCGGCTTCCAGCGGCTCTTCAGCGCCGCGCGGCTCAAGGCATATCGTGACCATCTCCACGAACTCAAAGGCAACCGGCTCGTGTGCGAAACCACGGTGGCGATGACTCAAAATCTGCTCCTGGCCCAACGCGGCGACATGGACCACATCGTCGAAGCCATCCGCAAGATACAAAGCGCCAGCGCGGAGTTGGCGAAAGCCGCTTGAACGTTGTGACCGGCGTGGCGCTAACCTTGGTCAACCGGCCGGAGTGAGGCCGATCCACCGACCCACACAGTCCGCTGTGGCTGGCGCGGGCACCATCAGCGCTAAAAGGCAGGTTCTCTGGAATGCGACCTGTGGCGTCGCAAGCTTCAGCCAGAGCCGACTTATGCTTCGCGGCGGAAGCGATAGGCAGCAGCGCCCAAAAGGCAGAGCGCGCCGGTCACGGCAGCAGTCGAAGCCGGCTCGGGAATCTGGGTGAGATGGGAGGACAAATCGGCCATGTAAGAGCCGTTCCCGGCATAGTTGACAGAAGGAGTCCCCGTACTGTCCACAATCGAAAACACCGCAGTCGATCCCGGTTGACCGGAGTAATTGCCAACATACAGGTTGATGCCGGCGAGTTCCCATTGCCCCCCGTTTTTAACAAAGACCGCGCCACCCGAGTCGTGAGTGGCAAGTTGCGCGGATCCGCTTGTCGGTAACGCGTAGGATCCAAAAACATCGGTCTTACTGGAGCCACTCACCACCGATTGCGTAGGAATCGCCAGGGCGTTAACCCCCCAATTCTCCGTGCCGGAAGTTCCATATTTATAGCCAACACCGTACAGACCGGACGGCGTGGTCGTCTCGGTCCAAGTCCAGGGTGACACTGTATCGTTGATATTCCACGTCGTTGGTGAGGCTGCTCCTGTGTAGCCGAAGCCGATCATGGTCAATGAGGCTCCCAAAGCCGGTGTGTTTGAGGCCAACTTCAGTGTGGGCAAACCCGGATCGGAACTGATCCGGTAAAGCAAGAGATCAGTCAGTGAGTTGTCGGGGTTCGTGAGCCGGTAACTACTGCCTGTCACAGCAGAGTACGAAGTTCCACCCAAGTTGATTGTGCCCGCGCCAACGTGATTGGCGGTCAGCACCCAGTAACCTGATCCACGTCCGGGGATTGAGACGTTGCCGAGATAAACGCCGCTGCTCCCGTTGACCTTGCCCACGTTCGCCCAGCCCGGATCATCTGCCGGGGCCGAGAAATTCGCGGCGGCGCTTCCTCCGTAAACCACCACTGCCCGGGCGGTTCCCGGCCCCATTGCCATTGCCCCGAGCACCGCCAATGCGACGCTTCCACCCCGCCTCGCGCCTTTGCGTGACCGCTTCATGGTATTGTCTGGTTCGCCCGAATTTGGTGTTTCCCGCCACTTCGTTGATTGCGCGCAGATAGTAACCACCTGCCGGGCGCAGCGCAAGTAGGTGCGGTTGCTTACCGCGCCGGCGAGGGGGCGCGTCCAACGCACCGGTTACTCCGGTCTTACGACCGCCACGACGGCGTCCTCGGCGCGAAGATACCGGGCCGCCACGTCGCGCGTGTCCGCCACCGTCACGGCTTCGAAATGAGCGTCTTCCGCGTCGGAGTTCGCGTAGCCCAGGCCGTAAAGCTCATCCAAAGCGTGGGTCATGGCCTGGTTGCCCAGGTCCTGGCGGGCGATTTTTTTCTGGCCGATGAGCTTGGCCTGGGCGCGTTTCAACTCCTCGGCGGTCAGTCCTTCCGCGCGCAACTGCGCCGCCTCGGCCAGCAACTCTTGCTCGACCAACTCCGCCTTTTCCGGCGCGGTGCCCACGTAAAACGCAAAGAAGCCCGGCACCAAGCCTTGGAAATTCTGCGCCCCCACGAAGTACGCCAACCCCAACTTCTCGCGAATCCGCAAAAACAACCGCGAGCCCAGATCGCTGCACGCTTCCTGCACAAGTTCGAGTGCGTAGCGGTCAGCGGCATCGAGCGTCGTGCCGGGAAAGCCCATGACGACCACGGCCTGCTTCTTGTCGCGCGTCTCGGTCACCCGGCCGGCGGCGCGCAGGCCAGCGGCCAGGCCGGCGTTGTCGCTCCCGCTTGACCAGCCACCGAATACGCGCTCGACGGCCGCCCGCACCGCGTCCGGTTGGATGTCGCCGTAAATCGCCAGCACGGCGTTTTCCGGGCAGACCCGTCGCCGATGAAAACTCCGCAATTCCTCAGCGGCGAGCCGGCCAACCGTGCTTTCCTCGCCCAACAAGTCCAGGCCGTAGCCGGCGTTCCCGTACATCTTCCGGCGCATCGCCCGGAAGGCGCTGGCCAGGACTTGATCCTTTTGCGCCTTGATGCCCGCAAGTTGAATCTGGCGCTCGCGCTCGAGCGCGTCCGCCGGAAACGCGGGATGGAGAATCACGTCCGCGACCAACTCCAAGCCGGTGGCGAAATCGCCGTTCATGACCTCGGCGCTGACGCCGAAGCTGTTGTTGCCGCCATACGGATCGAGGCTGCCGCCCACCGATTCGATTTCGATGGCGACCTGCTCGGCGGTGCGGCTGGTGGTGCCCTGCATGAGCATCCGCGACAGGAGTTGCGTGATGCCGTTGTTGGCCGGCGTTTCCGCCAGCACGCCACCCCGCAGGACCAGCCGGAATTCCACGAAGGGGAGGCGATGGTCTTCCTTGAGCAGCAGCCGCAGGCCATTGGCTAACTTCACCGGCTGAACCGCATTCTCCGCCGCCGAGGCGGTGATGCCGGAGCGGACCGGAGTGGTGCCTTTCGGAAGCAACGCGTACCGCGTGCAATTCTCGGTCGTCAAATACTGGCGGGCGACGCGCTGCAGATCGGCCGCGGTGATGCGCTTCACGGCAGCCAGGTAGCGCGCAGAGAAGTTCAGGTCCGACGCCGCCATCCAACTCCCGCCCAAGTCCTGCGCCTGGCCTTGCATGGTTTTACGGGCGGCGAGCGTGGCGGAGACGAATTGTTTAACGGCCTTGGTCAATTCAGCGTCGTCCACCTGACCGGCCTGGAGACGCTGAACTTCCTCCGCGATTGCGGCTGACGCGTCCGCGAACTTGTCCGGCTCGAGCACGGCGCTCACGCCCGCCAAGCCTTCTCCGCCGGGGTTGTACGTCCACGCTTCGACGGAGGCCACCAGGCCCTTGCGCTCGCGGACTTGTTGGTAGAGACGCGAGCTGCGGCCACTGCCCAGCAGCACCGCCAGCACGTCCAGCACCGGTACGTCGGGATGCCGCACGTCCGGGATGTGCCAGCTCCAATGGACGTGCCCCAGCTCGATGGGCGCTTCCTCGCTGATTTCGCGCAACGCGACCTGGCGCGGCTCACGCGGCAATACGGTGGGCGGCAACGGACGGGCCGGCGAGTCGGCGAACGCCTTTTGGATTTGTTCGATCACCGCGTCGGTCTGCACGTCGCCGGCGATCACGAAGAAGACGTTGTTCGGTGCGTAGTGCTCCCGGTAGTACCCCACGATGTCCTCGCGTCGGAGTTGGTTGAAGATGTCCGGGTAGCCGATGATCGTGTAACGGTACGGGCTGACGGTGTAGGCGGTCTCGAACAGGCGCCGGCTGGAATGGCGGCCGGGGTCGTCGTGGCACATGTCCATTTCGCGGCGGATCACGTCCATTTCCTTCGCCAATTCCGCTTCCGGCAAGCTGGCGTGCTGCATGATGTCGCAGAGGATGTCCACGGCCACGGTGGCGCCGGTGTTGGGGACGTTGATCCAATACACCGTGCGGTCGAAGGAAGTGTAGGCGTTCATATAACCGCCAGCCTCCTGCACCTCCTGGTCGATCCGGCTGCCTGGGCGCGTGGTCGTGCCTTTGAACAGCATGTGCTCCAGTACGTGCGACAGGCCCGCGCCGAGCCAGCGGCCTTCGTGGATGCTGCCGGCGCGGCACCAGGCCTGGGCCGACACCACCGGCGCGCTGTGGTCTTCGCGAACCACGATCGTCAGGCCGTTGTCGAGGGTGGCCCAGCGGGTGCCCGGCGGCAGCGGCGGAATCTCTGCAACTTGCGTCATGCGGCGCGCAATCTAGGGGCGCGCGATGGCCCCGACAAGCAATGTCGGCCCGCGTGCCGAGCGCTGCCGTGTTTGACGCACCCAGCTCGAGTTTCCAGCCGCGGGCATTGCGGCCCCGTCCCGGCGCGGTACGCTCGGCGCATGTCTGCAACGCCGAACCGCCCGATCAAGCGCACCCCAGCCCGACGCGAATCGTCGCTCGCGCCGCGTGTCAGAGACCTGATTGCCGCCGCCGGGGGCGGACACAACGAGGATCTCGCGGCCGACATCATCGACAACGGCCTGCGGCTGTTGCGCGACGTGGCGCACCGCGGCGACGTGCGGGTGATTGCCACGGCGCTGCGCGAACTCCGCTACGCCTTCCGCGTGTTCGCGCCTTACGCC
>JAKCAB010000152.1:0-3928 GCA_021839785.1 bacterium
CGTGGCCGAGGTCTGGCAAGGTCCGCCGTCCGCCAGTTTGGCGCCGTTCCGGCGGTCCATCAGGCTCAAGCCGCGGTTGATCTTCTTGATCGTGACCGGGATGGTCAGCGAACTGTTCGCCGGCACCACGCCGACGTCTTCGATGAGCGGCGTGAACTCCCACAACGGATGGGTCGGGAAGTGCAGTTTGAAATCCTGCGCCGCGATCAGACCGTGGTTGACGATCTTGAGGTCCACCTGCGTTTCCATCGCGATGATGGTTCCGAGGTCGATCACCGGCGGATCGACCGTGATGACCGGCTTGGGAACCGCGGTTTCGAACGTGGTTTCCACCGTGATCTTGTAGTGATCCACGATCTCGACCGGCTCGACTTTCCAGGAGTAGGTGACCGACTCGCGCGAGATGAACGTGGTGAGTGAGTTCACCGTGTCGGGCTCGACAAAGAACGAGTTCTGGTAAGTCGTGTGCTTGGGTGCCGTGACTTCAATGTGGTAGTACCCCTCGGTCAGACCGGGAGCCAGGAAGGTGCCGTCCATCCCGGTCGTTCCGTGCGCGACCAACTCGCAGGTGAAGGGATCGCGGACGTTGACGTTTGCATCGGCCACCTTCGGGGAGCCGTCGGCGTAGTAGGTAAATTCGTCCACCACCACCACGCGCAAGTCACCCTTGCTGTCCGAAGTGGCCCGAATCTGGAAGGGCACGTTGATGCCCACCGTGTCGTTGCCGACGTAGAGATGGCCGTTGTAAGGCCCGAGGGTGAGGTTCGCCGGGGGCGTCAACACCAGGCCGATCGTGGCCGAAGCCCCCGGATCGAGCGACGGCACGGGGTTGTCCGAGGTGACGCCCATCCAATCCACCTGGGGCAGGACCACGTTCAACGGCCTGGTCGGCCGGCCGCCTACGTTGGAGATCGTGAACTGAAGGGTGTGCGATCGACCGACCAACATGCTGGCGACGATCTGGCCCGGTGTGACCGACAGTCGTGGGCGAAGCGCCTCGACCGCCACTCCGAGATAAGCCTCAGTGACCGCGCCTTCCACGCTGGTAATGCGGAAATGCACGGTGCCTTGCGGCACCGAAGCGTCGTTCGCGGTGATGGTGTAGTTCAACGGAATCGTGCCCGATCCCGGCAAAGTCGTGTCCGCCAACTGAGCCTGGAGGGTGAGGTTGGCCGGCTGCTCCAGCACGGTGAGGTTCAAGCCCGTGAGTGCTTCGGTGCTGAGATTCACCAAGTCGAGATGGCCGTTGATCGTGTCTTCCTCGACGACGTTCACCACCGACTGTGGCGGTTCGACCTTCATACCCAACAGCACGAAGCTGTCCTGCGTCGGCGCGTCGGCTTCACCCGGATGCGCGGCGCCGATGTCATAGGCGCCGGCCTCGGTCGGCAGCGGATTCCACGTGGTCTTGAAGTAACCGAGGTTGTCCACCAGGGCCGAGATGACCCGCTTCGTGCCGCGGACGTGGATGTGGATATTGACGAGCGAACCCTCCGGCGCGGGCAGGCCATTGAGGCGCAACGCGCGACCGGTCATGGGAATGGGCGTGCCCGCCAGCGCTATTTCGACGTCCGTGCTCACTTGCGCACTGTCGGCTGGGCGGACCACGATCGGCTGCGCGGAAACGAGCGTATTGTTGTCCTCGAGGGTCTCAGTGATCTCGTCGGCGACATCGGTTTGCGTGATCACCCAGTAGTTGCCCGGCGCGGTGGGCATACGCACCGAGAGGCTTTGCTCGAAATGCTGACCGGGCGGCATGGTGCCGTTGAAGGTGTAGTTGCCCACCAGGGTGTCGTCGCCCGGCAGCGAATCGGTCGAGAGGAACACGCGCGTCGTCCACTTCGGGCCGGCCGGCTCCGAACCTTGGTTCTCGATCCGATAGGTGAGCGGAACGTAGGCCTCGGTCTCGGCCAGCGCGGGTCCTTCGGACTTCGCCACCACCAAGTCAGGCAGATCAACGTCGCTGACGGTGAGGTTGGCGACTCCCTGGTTGAAGCCCGCCGAGTCGGTGACCACGATGATGCGAAGGTTGCCGGACGCCGAGGTGGTCGGGATGGTGACCGTCTTGGATCGCGGTTCAGACGCGCCCGCCGCCAGCGCGGAAGCGAAGTTGAACGTCCCGAGCGCCACGTCATTGCCGAGGGAGCCATCGGTGGACAAATAAACGCTGTCGCGCCAGGTGCCCGAAACCGCGGCGGCGCCCGCGTTTCGCACGCTCCAGTTGACGGTAACGGTTTCTCCGGGCTGCGCGTTGGCCGGCATGGTCACGCTTTCGGCCACCAAGTCCGGCAACGGCGGGAAGCCGAGCGTGATCGGGATCGGGTCGCTGTAATTGTTGTTCTCGTTCGCCTCGCCGACCACGCCGTTCACATCGGTCTTCACGAAGAGGAAGTAGCTGCCCGCGGTGTAGCCCGCGCCAGACGGCAGCGGCACCGACACGCTGAGGTCAGCGGTGCTGCCCGGTCCCAGCGGTGCTGCGCTGCCAGCGGGCCGGGTGGCCAGCAGGACGTCGCCGCCACTGGGGACGGCATCGGTCGAGAGGTAAACCGTGTCCGTCCATTCGCCCACGACCGTCCCGCTGCCGTGGTTCGCCGTCGCGATATCGGCGTGGGAATCGTGGTTGAAGTCCGCCACCACCAGACCGTTCGGGTTCGAGCCCACCGCGAGATTCACGGCGTCGCCGAACGTTCCATCACCAACCCCAAGCCGGACCGTCACGTTCGCCCCCTTGTAATTGGCGACCGCCATATCGAGGTGACTGTCTTCATTGAAGTCGCCCAAAACGATGTCCACCGGGTTGCTACCCGCGCTGTAATTCACCGCGGCCTGGAAGAAGCCGTCGAACGCCGTCGTCGGATTCTGGCTCAGCGAAGTAGCAGTGCCAGGCGTGTCGTTACTCCGATCCTCGACGAAGAAGCCCGCCGGTATCTTGATGCTGAAGAGCCGCACATAGTCGGCCGCCAATGCATTGCCAAACCGGTCCTGCAAACCGGTGCCGACGGTGAAGCGGTAGGCCCCCGCCTGGAGCGGGCCGTCGGTGATGAGGTAGCTCGCGCTCAGTCCGCTGGCGTACGCCTGTGGCGCCACGCTGTAGAGGACGTCATCCGCCGTGTCGAAGGTTCCGTCCGGCCCCGCCACCCGCAATTCGTAGTTCGCCGCGGCATTGACGCTCGAAGCCAGCATGTCCTCGCTGAACCCCATGTCGAACCGATCGATCACCCCGCTGCTGCTCGTCCCCTCCGCCGGCAGGCTCACCGCCGTGATCGTCGGCGGCACGTTGTCGGTCACGCTAACGGTCAGGACATACTGCGCTCGCAGGTCAAGCTTGGTGCTCGTCAAGTGGACGAGGTAAACGCCGTCCGCTGCCACGCTGTGGCTGACGCTTCCGGTGGTTGCCGACGCAACCGGCGTGGGGTTGCCCAGGAGTTCGATGGCGAGAGTGACGTCGCTGGCCGCGATCGAACTCCCATCGGGCAACGCCAGGCTGCCATTGATGGTGTTCCCAACGTTCAGTTGGCCCAGCCGGAAGTAATCGCCGGCCGAATCGGTTCCGACCATCGCCCCGGCCACCGCGCCTTCATACACGATGCCGGTAACGCTCAAGGCGAGGGTGTTGGCGTTCGCCTGCGAGTCGTTTCCTTCCGACTCCAGTTGAATCCCCCGCGACTGGTCCACCCGCATCCGATACGGCGAAGCGCCGTTGTCGCTCCAGACGCGAATGTAGTAAGTGCCCGGCGAGGGGATCGTGGCATTCTGGATCTGCCCCAGCGAGGAGTCGCCGTAAACGTAGGTCAGGTTTGCATCCGAAGCGTTTCGGAGGAACACCCGCGGGTAAATGCCGCTGTTGGCCGTCTCGAGCCGGATGCTGAGCACGTCACCCGCCTCGGCTTCGCTGCGCCAATAGTCCACGTCGCCCACCGCCTGGAAC
>JAKCAB010000152.1:3938-7301 GCA_021839785.1 bacterium
CGTGGTCGGCAACGCGGTCGCCTTCTCCAAAACGCCGTTGTCCGCATTCTCGATCCGGCCCAGCACCGGGTGTTCGATGGTGAATTCCCGGGTAAACGGCGTCACCGCTTCGCTGTTGGCGTCGAGCAAACCTGACAGGGTTTGAAAGCGATATTTGCCCGGCTGGAGCGGGTTCGGCGTGGTCGCGAAGTTGACGGTTTTCGTGCCGGCGGAGTAGGTGGGGGTCAGCGCGTAAACGGTGTCGTCACTCCCGCCGAAAAGGCCGTCCGTGCCCGCAGCGCGCAGTTCGTAGCTCGCGGCACTGGTGGCGGTGGTCACGTCGAGCGGCCGCAGCGTCGTGAGACTGCAACGGTCGATGGCGACCGCGGTGGTCGTGCCTTCGCCCGGAAAGGCTTGCCGCCACCACCGTCGTGGCGGGCAAATCCGCGGTGGCCCATACAGCCACGTTGTCGATGCCCCAGGACTCGTCGTCCAGATTCTGCAACCCGGCGCCCTGGAAGGTAATGCTGGCTGAGCTTCCGGTGGCGGTGAACGCCACCTCCACGCTCCGGTAAATCGAGTCGTTCCAGCCGCTGAAACCGAACCGGCCTTGGGCATCCGGCGGCGACGGGTACGTGTCGCTCGCCAGGTCAAACTGCGAGCAGCTGTTGAGGAAAAGCTGAGTCCCGTCCACCGAAACGCTGAACCGATCGCCTGTGGTGGTGGTGCCATCATCCCACGAATCGATGATATAAAGGTCGAAGACGACGGCGTACGAAGTGCCGGCGGTCAACCCACCCAGCGAAAGTGGCTGGCTGGAGTTCCCGAACCGCCCGGAGAACTGCGTGAACGTGGCGGGAACAGAATTGTCCGTGGTGGTTGAAGACCATTCCGTGCCCGCGCCGTCTTCGAAATCGGCGAAATAGCCTGGGCTGGTGCCCGTATCGAACGGGGCGTCCGCCGCGCTGGCGCCGACACACGGGGCCCAAACCGCGATTGCACCCACCCAACACCCTAATCGCCCTCCCTCCCCAAGCCCTGGCCTTCCGAGACCCGGCGAATTCGCCGCCCCACTATGCTGCGTATCTTATACGCGATATAAGAGTGAATCGCAAGCCGGAACCTGCAAAAAAATCTCGAGGCCATCCGAAAGGCGTCGAGGGTCCGATCCGCTCGCCCGGTTTGAGCGCGGCCATGTTTGACCGAACCGAAAGGCCGCTGATCCGGTTGAGGCGGCAACTGGAGAGCGCAGGCGGGGCCGCGATGCGTTCGACCGGCCAGCGGTCATGGCGTCTCCCAGTCGCGCAGCGCGGCCAGCACCTGCTCGACTGGCAAGCCGACCACGTTCGAGTACGAGCCGGCGATTTCCGCCACGACACGATCGCCGTGGTGCTGGATCGCGTAGGCGCCCGCTTTGTCCAGCGGATCGATTTCGGCCAGGTAGGCGTCGATTTGGTCCGGGCCGAGCGTGCGGAAGGTCACGTCGGTGGTTTCCGCGAACAACCGCTCGCGGTAGCCGCGCAAGTGCAGCAAGCAGACGCCGGTCACGACCTGGTGCGTGCGGCCTTCCAGTTCCGCGAGCATCCGGCGGGCGTCCGCGAGATCGACCGGCTTGCCATAAAGGCGGGTGCCACGCGCCACCAGCGTGTCCGCACCCAAAACCACGCGGTCGGGAAAGCGCTTGGCCACCGCCCGGGTTTTGCGGTGGGCGTTGAGCAGGCTGATTTCGCGGGCGGTCAGCGCCTCGTCGTGGAGTTCAGGGACCGCCGCGGAAATGACATCGAATTCCACGCCGCACTGCCGGAGCAACTCCTGGCGGCGCGGCGAACCCGAGGCGAGCACGATGCGTGGCAACGACACGGACAAACCATGCCGCAACCGGTCTCCTCTCGCCAGTCCGGGCCGGCATTTCTCCAGTTCTGGCGGGGGGGCGCACTTGTAAGTCGGCTCCTGCGAAGGCACAGTTCCGCCGACCGAAACCAGCTCCCGACCATGAGTTCGACGCCGACCTGCAAAAGCGAATCGCCACCGGAGACAGGCCGCTGCCTGGTGCGCACGGTGGCCGTGGCGTTCGCCCAGGAGCCGGCGCTGGAAGCGGTCACCATTCACCGTGAGGAGCAGAAGGTTTCCTTCGCCACGCTCGGCCGCGTGGACGACGTGGCGCTCGAACGCCGGATCGCGGGCTCGATGCGCGCCGCCGAGGACGCCGAGGGCCACAGCACGTGTTGCCTGCTGGCCGGGGCGGCCGATTGCTCCCAATGCGCCACGCCCCCCGTCGCTGAGGAGCGGGCCAGGCTGGTCATCCGGCAGGACGGACCGCAGACCACCATCGCGCGCGTGACCTGCCCGACCGCGCCGCACTTCTGGCGCTGGCGGACCTTCGCCTTGCCGAAAGTCGTGCCGCGCGAACTCGAGCTGCCCGAGGACGAGCACGAACTCAACGAATGGAAGTGGCAGCTCCTGGCGGCCGGGCTTTGCGGCACGATGGCCGTGACGGCCTGGCTGCTGGGCAACCACCCGGCCGCCATCGCCTTCCACGTGGCTGCGTACCTGGCCGGCGGGTGGTTTGCCGTGGTCGAAGTCTGGGAGCGTCTGCAGCACCGCGTGCTGGACGTGCATTTCCTGATGCTCGCGGTGGCTTTGGGCAGCGCCAGCATCGGCAAGTGGGACGAAGGCGGCGTGCTTTTGTTCCTCTTTTCGTTGTCCGGCGGCCTTGAGCATTACGCGCTGGGCCGGACGCAACGCGAGATCAAGTCGCTGTTCCGCGATGCGCCGAAGGTGGCGTACTTGATCGGGCCGGACGGCCACGAAATCGAGACGCCGGTCAACCGGTTGCGGCCGGGACAGCGCATCGTCATCAAGCCGGGCGCGCAGTTCCCGGTGGATGCGGAAGTCGTGAAGGGCAAGACCGCCGCGGATGAATCGAACCTTACCGGCGAAGCGCTCCCGGTCGAGAAAGGCGTGGGCGACAGCCTCCTGGCCGGCACGATGAATCTTTGGGGCGCCGTCGAGGCGACCGTCCTGCGCCCGGTCGAGGAAAGCGCGCTCGAGAAGATCATCCACCTGATCCGCGAGGCGCAGCACCTCAAGGCGCCGTCGCAGCGCTTCACCGACAAGTTCGGCACCGGTTACACTTACGGCGTGCTTGGCCTGACGGTGGCGATGTTCTTCGTCTGGTGGCTGGGCCTGGGCTTCCCGGCGTTCACGGCGGCGAACCCGGCCCACACCGCGTTTTACCACGCGATGACGCTGCTGGTGGTCGCTTCACCGTGCGCGCTGGTGCTCTCGATTCCGTCCGCGGTGCTCGCCGCCATCGCGTGGGGCGCGCGGCGCGGCGTGCTCTTCCGGGGCGGCGCCGCGGTGGAAAAACTCGCGGAAGTGGAC
>JAKCAB010000829.1 GCA_021839785.1 bacterium
GGCGTACAAGAAGTACAGGCCGTCCACGTACACCGAAAACGGGTTCACGTAGTCCGCGTAAAACTTGAAGCCTTCCAGGTTTTGCGTGAGGCCGTGGATGGCGGCGTCGAAGCCCGGGTCGGCGCGCGTGCGGGCGATGGCCTCGCCCTGGCCGGAATCGCGCTCGGCGTCGCGGGCTTCCTCGATGCGGCGCTGGTTCTCGGCGACGGCATCCTGCTGGCGCTGGTAAGCGCGGATCAACTCCGGCCGCGCCTGGTCCACCTCGCCCAAGGCCAGGTAGTTCAAAGCCTCGTAAGTGTGCAGCATGATCTTGTCGTAGCTGCGCCCCTCGTAAGGCAGGTTTTGCTGGTTCGAGAAAATGGCCCCCGCCTCGCGGCCGAGTTTCACCTTGGCCCGGCGCTCGTATTCCTCCATACGCGCGGCCGCGGCGTCGAAATAGCGATTGCTGTCGGCGTACTTCGCCGCGCCGCGCAGGGCGGTGCCGGCCTCGAGGTCCCAGATCACGGCGTCCTTGGAATTGGCCTTCTTGTCGGCGCGGTGGGCAAAAGCCTCGGCCGCGCGGGCGGCGTTGCCCGCCGTCCAGGCACCGGTCATGTGCTCGGCCTGGCGCGAATACGTCTGGCAGCCGGTGGCCAGCAGGAGCAACGCCGCGATCCACAGCGGCAGCGCGCCGCGCAACGCCACCGCCGCCGAACTGCCGGCAACCGCTGCGCGGTTCGCCGCCAAGCCATCGACAGGTCCAGCCAGGGAATTCCGCATCGTCCGAACGAACGGTCCCGGCGCCGAATCATGTTTCCGACGCCGGTCCGGAAAGGCGGATTGTTCCGCGGAAACGACGAAGCGCAAGGAGAACACGGCGGCGAGAACGGCCACTGTCAAAGCCGACTCGTTGTCGGCCGCCGCATTTTTCAGGGGCTGGCAGGCCTCAAACCGCGCCGACGCTTTCGATGCCCAACACGTACTTGGAACAGCGGGTGACCCGGAACGGCAGGGCGTTGGTGATCGCGTTGGCGCGGTCGGCGTGCTGCGGCGCGTACTTCAATTCCAGGATGAGCAGACCGTTACCGGCCGGCCGCGCCGACGACTCGCCGGCCCCGCCACGAACGCTCGCGAATTGAAGGTCGGAATCGACGGTGAGGCGGAAGCGGCGGTTGGCGCTCTCGAAATAATGCCGCCAGTAGCGGTTCAGCACCGAAGGTTCCAAGTGGCGCAAAGCGGAGCGGACCGTCTCGGGCATCCCATCCTGGCCAATCGCCTCGGCAATGGTTTGCCGGAACCCGCCGCCATCGAGGGTCAAAGGAGGCAGCGCGTGGACCGCTTTGCCGCTGACCGCGCCACGTTTGATTTTGCGTTCGAGCGCCGGCTTTTCCACCTGTCCGGTCAGCGGACCGTACCAGCGGATACGCGTCTTCACGCGGTTGGCAGCGCCGCTCACGTGGTCGAAGTAGTCGCGCAGGCCCGGCGAGTCGAGATAGACGTTGTTCACCATCCGCGCCGGGTAGGTCGCGCGGAACCCGGCCGGGTGCCGCCGCACCAGCGCCAGCGCGTCCGCGAGCGAATGCCCGGCGGCAACGAACTTCAGTTCGTAACGGAGGTTGGGTGGCGAATCAGTCACGGGAGTCTGCGCCCAATCACGCGCCCAGACCGCGGTCTTCCAGGCAACTGATCCGCACGCCGGCGCTGAGTTCGCGCAGGCGTTGGTTGAACTGCTCCAGCTTGCGAACCTCCTTGAAGTCCACGAAGAACGAGGCCTCCAGCGCTTCTGGCGTTTCGTCCAGGCGGCGCAGGCTCGCGACCGCGCCGGTGGCCGACAACGCCTCGAGAATCTGGCCGGCGCTCAGCTTGCCCGGCGCGGGGGTGGTCACGGTGACATAAAGGTTCGGCTGGTCGGGCCGGCCGCGCAGCAGACTGCGAATCGCGATGAAGCCAAGGATTAAAATCAGCGCCACGACCGTGACCAGGCCCTGGCCCGCGCCCAGACCCAGCCCCACGCTGATGGCGAGGAACAGAAACGCCAATTCCTCCGGCTCCTTGATGGCGGCGCGAAAGCGCACGATCGAAAGCGCGCCCACCAAGCCCAGCGAAAGCGCCAGCGACGATTTGACAATGCTGATGATCAACGTCGTGGTCACGGTCAGGAGCAGGAAGTTCCGCGCGAACAGACGCCGGTTCGACAGCGAGGTGCCGAACCGGACGTAGGCCTGGCCCAACAAAAGCCCCAACAAGGCGGCAACGCCCAGGCTCACGACGAAGCCGGGCAGCGCGTTGACCGTGACAGGATTCCAGAACATTTCGGTGAGCGAAGGAGGCAGTTGCATTGGTCAGGTTGTGCTGGCGATGTTGATTTAGTCAAAGTCGAATGCCGGTGGCGCAACGGCTCAACGGCTCAGGGGTCTTCAGGGCCGTCGTCCGGGCTAAACATGCCGGGGGGCGGACCAAAACCGGGTCCGCCAGGCGGAAAGCCGAATCCGCCCGGAGGCCCGCCGCGGAACGGCGAGAGGTCCTTGTCGATGCCGGCGCGGAGTTGGTCTTCGCTCAACACGCCGCTGCGGTCGGTGTTCCACGATTGAAACCAGTTCGCGAAGCCTTGGGTAAATTCGGCGCGCGTGACCTCGCCATCGTCATCCGCGTCCAGCGCGTTCAGGAATATCGGTCCCAGGAATGTTCCCGGTCCAAAGCCGCCCGGGCCGCCCATGCCCGGAGGCCCACCGGGGCCGCCGCGTCCGCCGGGACCGCCACCCGGGCCGCCAAAGCCAAAGCCGCCGATCGTCATGCCGGCGGATCTGCCGGCGAGTTGGTCGTTCACCGACTTTGCCCGCGCGGTCACGAAGCCTTTGATTGGTTTGAGGCCGCCACCTCCGAATCCGCCGGGCGGACCGAAGCGCGGACCGTTGTCGCCGCCGCTGGCCCCCGGAGGTCCGAAACCGCGGAAGTTTCCGCCGACGGGTGGGCCACCTCCGCCTTGTACCGGGCCGCGCACGATCAACCGGTCACCACTTGGAGGCCCGCCACCGAAACCCGCCGGGCCAACGCTTTCGCCCGCCACGGCTCTGTCGAAGCGCGCCAGTTTCTCGGCCGATTCCGCCTGCACCGCCGGGCGGATGGCCGCCGCGACTTCGTCCACTTGTTGGTAGAAACGCTCCGGCCGGAACAGAGTCGGGCCGAATTCCTTCATGCGTGCCCGGTAGAGCCGCTGGAACTTCTCCACTTTGAACACGCGATCGAGGAAGCGGATGCCGTCGTCGAACGGCTTTTGGATGCTGAGATTCTCGCGTTGCTCCTGGCTGCCGGCCAGCGGGAATTGGCCGAAGGAATGGTCGAGGTCCCACGGGATGAATTGGAACTGGCGCGTCTTCGGGTGCAAATAGACGAGGTAGTTCTGGCCCATCCGGAGAATGCTGTCCAAGGTGCTCAGCCAGGTGGTCACCGCCATGAACCGCGCGAACTCGTCGAGGTCGAGAAATTCCCCCAGCCGCGCCGCGAACTCGGCGTCGCCCGCGCGCGACACCAGTTTGCTGAACGCGATCGCGCGCTCGGTCTCCTCAGCCGACACGGGTGTCTTGGGATCGTAGGATTGCCGGTATGCCGCCCAATCGTCGCCCAGATCTTCAAAAAGCTGCCGCGTCACGGGCTTGAAGAGCGCGCCTTTCTTGGTGCCGAAGCGGTCCCAAGCGAAGCGGTTGTCCACATTTTCAACGACCGAATACAAGCCCACGTACTGGTTCGTGTACCGGCCAGCCACGTTGAGATAAACCTGCGCGTAAGCGGTGCGCGAAGCGGGCACGCCGGCGTCGCGAAAGAGCCGATGCGAGAGCACTTCGTTCATCCAACTCGCGTCCGTGACGCAATTGTGGAGGTTGAGCGTGGTCACGCTGGCCAACTTCCGGCTCGGCACGAAGCGGTCGAGTTGCACCTTCAGCGAGCGCTTGAGCGAACCCCGCGATTCCATGAAGGTGCCGTTGCCTTTGTAGCGGACGGCCACGTCCTTGAACGTCCGCCCGGCGAATTCCAAGTCCGCGTGGACGTACGTGAACTCGATGCCCATCGCCGACGCCAAGCCGTTGCGTTTGCCTTCGGCGCCTTGGAGCGGCGGGCCGCCCATGCGACCAGCCGGTCCGCCCGGACCTGCGCCGGCGGGGGCGGTGAGCGTGGCGTTCAAGCCCGCGCGCAACTTGTCGGCGTCGAGTTTGCCCGTCGCGTTGGTGTCGCACGCCTGGAACCACTTTTCGCTCAGCGCCGCAAACTCGGCCTGCGAGAGCCGGCCGTCATGGTTCGAATCGCCTTGGCCCAGGAAAACCGGGGCGATGAACATCGCGGGACCGAATCCGCCCGGCCCACCCGGCCTGCCACCTCCTGGCCCAAACCCGCCCGGTCCACCGCGCCCGCCGAAGGGGCCGATCCCGCCTTTCGGCTCCATCGCCTCCCATTGGTCCGGCGCGAAGGTCAGATGAATTTGCCAGACGTTCGTCACGTTGAAGAGCCCGGTAATCGGCACCGTGTCCGAAACGCCGGCGGCGGGCGCCGTGCTGCGGGCCAGCATCGCGAGACCAAACACCGTCAGGGTCAACAGGCCGCCACCAAGCACCGCCACCGCTCCCCGCCGGACTTCGGCACGGCGGACGCGCGAATCGAGGATCGCTGCCTGGATACCCGACGACATCGGCAGTAAAGACCGGTCGCGCGGGTTTCGGTTACGATCGGGTTACGAAACGCCAGCGCAGCGCTGAATTCAGAAGCACCGGGGCCATTCAAAGCCGCGAAAAAAGCCTAAACTCAAAAACTCACAAAGTTTTTCGTTTTCGGCCCTTTTTGAGTTTCGGCTATGAACCTGGATTCCGCAGCAGCTTGGTCGTGGAACGGCGCAAGCCACGGCCTGACAACGCGGACTCGCGGCTGTGGCCAGTCGGGGCGATCGCCGGTTCCAGCGGTTCAGTACCGTGGCAGCGTCGGATCCACCTCGAGCGACCAGCGGTCGATGCCGCCGGTCAGGTTGAGCAGCCGCGTGAAGCCGCGCTGGCGCAGCCATTCGACGGCCCGCTGGCTGCGCATCCCGTGATGGCAATAGACGACCACGTCCTTCCCGCGCCAGGCCTCGAGTTCGGCGCTGCGGGCCGGGAGTTCAGCGAGCGGAATCAGGTGCGCGCCCGGCAATGCGGCGAAGGCGTGCTCCTCCGCTTGCCGGACGTCCAGAAGCCGGGGCGGCTGCGCGCCACGCAAGCGCGCGGCCAGTTCGGCGGGTTCGATGCTGGAATGGTTGTTCATCGAGTTTCGGAGGCAACGAGGCGGACGGACCGCTCATTGCGGGCGCAACTCATAGCGTGCGCCCTTGCGGGTCGCAAACGTCAGCCAGCCGGTCTCGGCAGCGGTGGTCTGGGGCTTGCCCCGGCCCGCCAATTGCAGTGGCACCGCGGCCCGCACGTGGCAGGCGCCTCCGTTGCGGGAGACGATGCTCGCCCGCGCCAGCCTGCCGGTGTGCCACTCGAGGTCCACCTCGAAGCCGCCGCGCGCGCGCAGTCCGGTAACGCGGCCGTCCGGCCACGCTTTGGGCAGCGCCGGCAACAGATCGAGCACGAATTCCGGCGCGACACCGGCCGGGTCTTTCACCGTCTCCTGGCTTTGGAGCAACATTTCAATGACACCGGCCGCACCGCCGAAATTGCCGTCGATCTGGAAGGGCGGGTGGTTGTCGAACAAGTCCGGCAGGGTGGATTTTTGCAGCAATGCCACCAGGTTCTCGTGCGCCTGGTCGCCCTCGCCGAGCCGGGCGAAGAAGTTGATGATCCAGGCGCGACTCCAGCCGGTGTGCCCGCCGCCGTTCGCCAGCCGGCGTTCGAGCGACACGCGCGCCGCCTGCGCCAGCTTGGGCGTGCCGCGGAGGGTGATTTCGTTGCCGGGATGCAACGCGAAAAGGTGCGACACATGCCGGTGGCCTGGCTCCGTTTCGTCGAAGTCTTCGATCCATTCCTGGAGCTGGCCATGCTTGCCGATTTGCAGCGGCGCCAACCGCGCCCGCGCCTGCTCCAACCGCGCGCGAAAATCGGCATCCAGACCGAGGAGCCGGCTCGCGTCGATGCATTCGGTGAACAGGCCGTAAATGATCTCCCTGTCCATGGTGGGGCCGTAGCACACGCTCGCCGTCTGGCCGTCGGCGGTGCGGAAGCGGTTCTCCGGCGAGTTCGACGGCGCGGTGACCAGCCAGCCGTGTTTCGGTTCGGGCACGAGGAAGTCGAGGTAAAACTCGGCGGCGGCCTTCATGGTCGGGTAGGCCCAGCCGAGGTACTTGCGGTTGCCGCTGAAGGCATAGTGTTCCCACAAATGCTGGCAAAGCCATCCGCTGGCCGCGGTGAACTGCCCCCAGCTCGGATGCTCGCCCGGCGAAGTGAAGCCCCAAACGTTGCCGATGGTGTGCGTGACCCAACCTTTGGCGCCGTAATGAATGCGCGCGGTGCGCCGGCCCGGTTCGACCAGGCTGGCGATGAACTCGAGAAACGGCTCCTGGCACTCGGCGAGGTTGCCGCTCTCGGCCGGCCAGTAATTCATCTGGTCATTGATGTTGTGATGGTAATCGGCATTCCACGGCGCTTGAGCGTGGTCGCACCACAGCCCCTGCAAATTCGCCGGCAGCCCGCCGGGCCGGGAGCTCGAGATGAGCAGATACCGCCCAAACTGAAAGTAGAGCACGAGCAATTGCGGATCGCTGGCGCCTTTGCGCAAGGCCTCCAGTCGCTCGTCGGTGGGCAGACGGTTCGCCTCGCTGCTACCGAGGTCGAGGTTGACGCGGCGGAACAGTTGTTGATGTGCGGCGATGTGCGCGGCGCGCAGTTTGGCGGGCGATTTCTTGGCGACGGCGGCAAGTCGTTTTTCGCAAAGCACCGTCGGGTCTTGCTCGAAGTAATCCGTGGCCGCAGCCAGCAACAACGTCACCGCGTTCGCCCCCGCCACGCGCAGGCCGTGGCCGTCGCTGGACACCTCGCCACCTTCGGCGCGGAGGCGGACCCGCGCTTCGTAGCGCATGCCTTTGCCGCTCCAGGCACGCCCGCGCATCACCAGCTCATTTTCGCCCAGCGGTTGTCCCACCGCCTCCGGTTGGCCGGGACCGGTGGTCTTGCGGGCGCGCACGCCGTCGTTGCGGAACGGCGTGGCGCAGTTGCGGAAATCGCGATCGAGCTCGACGCCGAAGCTGATGCGGCCCGGTTGATCGCACGTGAAGCGAACCACCAGCACCTGGTCGGCCGCGCTGGCGAAGACTTCGCGGGTGAACTGCGCGCCGCCGACGCGAAACGTGGTGGCGGCGATG
>JAKCAB010000804.1 GCA_021839785.1 bacterium
AGCGGCTGCCGCGCGTCTTCGAGCCCTTCTTCCGCGGTGACGCCAGCCACAGCAACGCCGTCGAAGGGTGCGGGCTGGGATTGAGCATTGCGCGGTGGATCGTACGGGCCCACGATGGGGCCATCGTGATCGCGTCCGTGCCCTCGAACCACACCACGGTCACGTTGCGCCTCCCCCTCCCGGGGCCGGAGGGCCAACTCACATGAAACGCTGGGCGCTCCTCCTCGGCCTCGTTGCGTTGGCCGGCTGCGCCCGCTTCGCGCCCCGCCCGCTCGCGCCGGCGCAAACCGCGGCGCAACTCGAAGCGCATTCGCTCACGGCCCCCGCCTTGCGCTCGTTCGTGGAAACGCACCTGCACCGCAACTTCCCGGAATGGCCGCAGGGTCTTTCGGTGACGCTGCCGGTCTTCAATCGAAACCCGAGAGCGAACGCCGAAGCGCCGGCCCGGTTCAACGCGTTGCCGGCGCGCGCGCTGGCGGAGATCGATCTCGCCGTGGCCGGCTATTGCGCGGCGGCGCAGAAGCCGGCCGAGGCCGACACGCTGCTCGCCGCCCAGGCGATGCGCGATGCGGGAGAGATCTCCAAAAGCGAACTGACCGGCTTGCAGTTGCAGTTAAGCGCCTCGGCGCTCGCCCGCCTTGACGCGCTGGTGAAGGCGCAGCCGGCGGCCGGTCAATTGGAAGACGCGGTGGAAAGCCCGTTCGACGTGCCGCTGGCGCCGATCGAGAGCGTTCGACATCCTCCCCAATCGTGAAGCCAGTTCACTCTCGACTCTGTCTGCGACACGCGACCGTCACGGCACTGCTGACCTGCGTGTTCAGCGGCTGCGTGGCGTATCATCCCAAGCCGTTGAGCCAGGACGCGGCAAGTCGCGCGCTTCGTCCGCCGGACCTGGCCGCCGTCCGCGTCGAGGCGCAATCGCTCAAACACCCCTTACTGCCTCCGATTTCGTTCGACGAGCGCGACGGTCTAAGCCCGGACGAGGCGGCGGTGCTGGCGGTGCTCGCCAATCCATCCCTGCGCGCCGTGCGGGATCGGCGGGGCATGGCGTCGGCGCAACTGCTCCAGGCCGGTCTGCTGCCCAACCCGCAACTTTCCTACAGTCTCGACGTGCCCACGGGCGGCAGCACGGCCGGAACCATCAATGCCTACGGCCTGGGTTTGAGTTGGGACGCATCGCAACTGATCGCCCGCTCGGCACGCGTGCGGAGCGCGGCGTCACAGCGGGCGGCGGTGGATTTGGATGTCGCCTGGCAGGAATGGCAGGTGGCGCAGGCGGCCAAGACCGCCGTTTATCGCGTCATCAGTTTGACGGCGCAGCACGCCGTGGCGGTCGGGACGGACCGGCGCCTGGCGGACAACCTCGGCCGGGTACGCCAGGCGGCGGAAAAAGGGTTGATGTCGGAATTGGACGTGGCCGCCGCCGAAGCCGCCAGCAACCAGGCGCACGCCAGGGTGCTCGACCTGGAAAAGCAACGCGAGGATCGGCGGCTGACGTTGAATCGGTTGCTCGGGTTGCCACCGGAAACACCAGTCGCCTTGCAAAAGGAAGCGGAGTTGCCATCGCATTTTGTTTCGTTACCGACAAACCAGCTTCTGCAAGATCTTGAACAACGCCGACTGGATTTGGTGGCGTTGCGCCGGGGTTACGAAAGCCAGGATGCCACGGTCCGCGCGGCCATTCTCGCCCAATTCCCCAAGATCAACCTGGGCGTCAACCGGGCGCGCGACACGGGCAACGTCGTCACCACTGGTTTTGGCGTCTCGATTGACCTGCCTCTTTTCGATCGCAACCAGGGCCGGATCGCTTTGGAATATGCCACGCGCAAAACGCTGTTTGACGAATATGTCAACCGTGTGTTTGAAGCGCGCTCCGAGGTAGCTACATTGGCCGCCAATCTCCGGGCGCTCAACGGGCAGATCGAAACGGCGCAGGCGGCCGAGCCCGGACTGCAACGGCTGGTGGAAGCGTATCGCCGGGCCACCAACCAGGGCCAGGCCGACGTGCTCAGTTACTACACGGCCTGGAATAATCTGGCCCAACAGCAAATCGAAATCCTGAGTCTGGAGCAACAACTGGCCGAAACCCGGATCGCTTTGGAACTGGCCACGGGGCGGTTCCGAATTGACGAGCCGGCCAGCGGGGCCAATCCGCACGCCCCAAATCCCTCATCGAAATGACTTCATGAAACGCGCCCGCTGGATAAAACTATCATTGTTCACCCTGCTTCTGTTGGGCGTGGGCATCGGCATCGGCCAATGGTCCGCTCGTCACACCGCCCCCCAGTCCGCTGCGCCGGAGGTAGCGGCCCCGGATTCAAACAATGGACCGGTCGCGACCGTCGAAACCGTTCCCTTGCGGCGCGCTCAAATCAAAGCCGTCCAGGTCGCCTACGGTACGGTGATGGCGGCGCCGAGCGAAACGCACACGTTCAGTGTGCCCTACGAATCCCGTGTGAAGACGATTTCGGTCACCGCCGGACAGGTGATTCAGACGCACACGCCGCTCATCGAAGTGGAACCCAGCCCCGACACCCGCCTGCAACTGGATCAGGCCCGCAACGACCGGGACACGGCGCGCAAAAGTTTTCAACTCGTCCAGCAGCGCCTCGACCTGAAGCTGGCCACCCGGCAGGACCAGTTTCAGGCGCAACAGCAGCTTGAGGCCGCCGAGTTGCGCGTGCGCAGCCTCGAGTCGCGCGGCGTCGAGACTCCACAGATACTGCGCGCCGACGCTTCGGGCGTCGTCAACGACATTACGGTTCAACCCGGACAAATCGTCGCGGCGGGCGCGCCGTTGCTGAACACGATCGGCGAGAACCAAATCATCGTCCGGCTGGGACTTGAGGGCGAGGATGTCCGGCGCGTGCAAGCGGGCCAAGGGGTCGAGCTGCGCGCCGTGAACGCGCCGGGAACGGAGCCGGTGCCGGGAAAAATCCGCTTCATCGCCAGCCGTGTAAATCCCCAGACGCGTTTGGTGGACGTTTTTGTCGCCCCCGATTCGGCGGCGCATTTCGTTCTCAACGAATATGTGCGGGGAGACATTGTGATCGCCGCGCATGAAGCCTGGGTGGTGCCGCGCGCGGCGGTCTTGCCGGAGGACGGGCGGAACATCCTTTACACGGTCGAAAGCGGACGCGCTGTCCGGCATGCCATCGCGCTCGGCTTGCAAAACGACCAGGAAGTAGAAGTCATCGGCCAGGCTTTGAAAGCGGGCGAACCGGTCGTGGTCGTCGGCAACAGCCAGTTGCAGCCCGGCATGGCCGTTCACGAGGGCGCCAAGCCATGAAGTTCACCGCATGGGTCCAGGCGCATCGGCGGTCCATCCTGTTTCTGCTGGCCGTATTCAGTCTGGCCGGATTGATGAGCAGTTTCTATCTGCCGGTCGGATTATTTCCCGACGTCAACTTCCCGCGCGTGGTGGTGAACCTCGACGCGGGCGACCGGCCGGCCGAACGCATGGCCATCGAAGTCACCTGGCCGATTGAAGAGGCGGTGCGCTCCGTGCCGGGGGTGCGCAGTGTCCGCTCCACCACGAGCCGCGGCAGCGCGCAGATTTCCATCAATTTCGCCTGGGGCCAGGATATGGTGGCCGCCATGCTCCAGGTCGAATCCGCCGTCAATCAAATCAAAGGCTCCCTCCCGGCCGAAACCATGTTTGAAGTGCGGCGCATGGACCCGACCGTGTTTCCCGTGCTGGGTTACAGTCTGACTTCGGACACGCATTCGCTGGTCGAGCTACGCGACTTGGCGCTTTATCAAATCCGTCCGGTGCTCTCCACCGTCAACGGCGTGGCGCGCATCGGCGTTTTGGGCGGCGCGACGGCGGAATACCAGGTGATGGTGGACCCGGCCAAACTGGATTCGTATGGCCTGGGTTTGAACGACATCGCCAGCGCTCTTTCCGCGGCCAACATCATCACCGCGGTGGGGCGGTTGGAGGAACACAACAAACTTTACCTCGTCCTGTCCGACACGCAGTTCCGGAATTTTGATGAGATTGGCCGGACAGTCCTGCGCTCGGGCGAAAACGGCCTGGTGCAGCTCGACGACGTGGCCATTGTGAGCCGCGCGACGGTGCCGCAATGGACGCGCGTCAATGCCGATGCCCACGACGCGGTAATCTTCCAGGTGTATCAGCAGCCCGGCGGCAACACGGTCCAGATCGGCAACGGCATCGCGGCGAAGTTGGACGAGTTGAAAGCGCGGCTTCCCCAAGGCGTCCGGATTGCCAACTGGTATGACCAGCGCGAACTGATCGTCGCCTCGGCCGGCAGCGTTCGCGATGCGGTGCTCATCGGCATCGTGCTGGCGGCGCTGGTGCTGTTCGCGTTCCTGCGCAATCTCAAGGTCACGTTCATCGCCGCGCTCGCGGTGCCGATGGTGCTGGCCGCCACCGTCCTGCTGCTGTTCATCCTCAAGATGAGCTTTAACATCATGACGCTTGGCGGCATGGCGGCGGCGGTGGGCCTGATCATTGACGACGCCATCGTGATGATCGAGCACGTCATGCGGCGGTTTCGCGGCGGCGCCGGTCGTTACCGCGAACGCGTGATGGCCGCCGCGGCGGAATTTACCCGCCCGTTGGCCGGATCTTCCGCCTCGACCATCATCATATTCGCGCCGCTCGCCTTTTTGTCCGGCGTGACCGGGGCCTTCTTCAAGGCGCTTTCCCTGACCATGGCCGCCAGTCTCATCATCTCCTTCCTCGTGGCCTGGCTGGCGGTTCCCTTGCTCGCATTGCATTGGTTGAAAGAAAAGGATGCGGAAGAAAAGGAGGGCGGCGCCTTGACCGCGTTCGTGCATCGCCCTTATCGCCGCTGGGTGGGAAGCGTGCTGGCGCGGCCGTGGCTGATTGTCGTGGTCATCGTGCCGTTGCTGGTCGCGGGCGGGGTGGCTTACCGCCATACGGGATCGGGTTTCATGCCCGCGATGGACGAAGGCGGTTTCATCCTGGATTACCGCGCGCCGTCCGGAACTTCCCTGGCGGAAACCGACCGGCGGTTGCGCCAAGTCGAGGCCATTCTGCGTGCCACGCCGGAAGTCGAAACGTATTCGCGGCGAACCGGGTTGCAGTTGGGGGGCGGCGTGACGGAAGCCAACGAGGGCGATTTCTTTGTGCGACTCAAACCTCTGCCCCGACGACCGATTGACGCGGTGATGGACGACGTTCGCGGACGCGTCGAACATGCGGTGCCCGGGCTTGAAATCGAGATGGCCCTCCTGATGGAGGATTTGATCGGCGATTTGACGGCGGTGCCACAACCCATCGAAATCAAGTTGTTTTCGGATGACGCCGGACTCCTGCGCAGCGTGCCGTCGAAAGTCGCGGATGCCATCGCCAAAGTCCCCGGCGTGGTGGACGTGAAAGACGGCATCGTGCTCGCGGGCGATGCCATGGAGATTCGCGTGGACCGCGAAAAAGCCGCGCTGGAGGGCTTCGACCCGGAGGCGGTCACGCGCCTGCTCTCAAGCGCGTTGACGGGCACGGTCACCACCTCGGTCCAACGGGGGCCGAAGATGATCGGCCTGCGGGTTTGGATTCCCGGCGCGGATCGCGACTCGGCGCGCACGCTGGATCTGCTCCGGCTGCGGGCACCTGACGGACATCTTTTTCCCCTGAAGCGGATCGTGACCCTCACCCCGGTCACCGGCCAGCCACAGATCACGCGCGATGATCTGAAGCAGATGGTCGCCGTCACGGGACGCATCAGCGGACGCGACATGGGATCCACCATCCGGGACATCAAAACGATTCTTGACCAGCCAAACTTTCTGCCCGCTGGAATGTATTACACGCTGGGCGGACTTTATGCGCAGCAACAAATCGCCTTTCGCGGGTTGATCACCGTGTTTGTCTCGGCGGTGCTGCTGGTGTTCGTGCTGCTGCTGTTTCTCTACGAAAGCTTCCGCGTGGCTCTGGCGATGATGCTCACCACGCTACTCGCGCTGGCCGCGGTGTTCATCGGCCTGTGGCTCACCGGCACGGAGTTGAACATCACGGCGATGATGGGTATGACGATGGTAATTGGCATCGTCACCGAAGTTTCCATCTTCTATTTTTCGGAATACCACGACTTACCCGATGCTATGGACAGGAACGAGCGGTTGATCGCGGCGGGCATCAATCGGATGCGCCCAATCGCCATGACCACGCTGGCCGCGATTCTGGCGTTGCTACCACTGGCGCTGGGTCTGGGACAGGGCGCGGCGATGCAGCAACCGCTGGCCATCGCCATCATTTCCGGGCTGGCGGTGCAGTTGCCGCTGGTGCTCACGGTGCTGCCGGCGCTGTTGAAGGTCTTTGGTGGACCTAATTCGGAAAAACCGGCCGCGGAAACCGCCGCCACGCCTTGAGATCGAAATGGCTGTTCTACGGCGCGTTTGTCTTTTCGGTGTTATGGTCACCGGTCGCACCCCGATGGTTTGTTATGAATTGATCCCAATGCCGCTGCGATTTTTACGGAAAAAGTCGGGTTCCGGCGACGAACTGACTCTGGCGCAGATGGACGACCTTGTGGCGCTGTTGCGCCGGGCGCCCAAGCCGGTTTTGATTCACTGCCTGGGCGGAGCCGACCGGTCCGGCCTGGCGGCCGCCCTTTACGGTTACGCCATCGAAGGCGAAAAACCGGCGGAAGCGAATCGGCAACTGCCCCTCTGGTATGGCCACGTGCCGCTCATCCGGCCAAAAGTAACGGCCAGGAATGATTCCTTCCGGCGTTATGTCAGCAACCGCGTCGCCCGCGCAACCCATCGGCCATCCCCGGACCAGCACCAGCCATTGAACCAACACGGATGAAGCAAACGCCCACGCCAAAAAAATCCGCCGCGCTGAAATTCGTTTTGACCATCGGCGGGCTCAGTTTCTTTGCCGACTTCACTTGTGAGGGCGCGCGCAGTGTTTACGGTCCGTTCCTCGCGCTGCTGTCGGCCAGCGCCACGGTGGTGGCCTCGTCGCCGGTTTCGGTGAACTGGCCGGCTACGGCTTGCGCCTCGTTTCGGGGCGCTGGGCGGATCGCACCGGCGCTTTCTGGCCGATTGCCATTTTCGGTTACTCCGTGCAACTGCTGGCGGGGCCGGCGCTGGTGCTGGCGCGAACAACTGGTCCACGGCCGCCGTGCCGATTTTCTTCGGCGTGCGCCGACAATCTGCGGCATTCTAAAGAACGCCTTGACGAAGTTCACTTAAACCGGCGGTTGCCGGGCCACAAGCCGTGAAACTGAAAGCAGAACAGATCCATCTCCTCTTCAGAATCGGAGTGGTGATCAAAGGCATTGACGGTCTGGTGGAGAC
>JAKCAB010000325.1 GCA_021839785.1 bacterium
GCGCAAGTACGGCCGGATCGTGCAGACCGGCACCCAAAGCCGGTCCAGCCGCCAGGGCATTGCCAGCGCCGTCGAGTGGGTCCGCGCCGGCAACCTCGGAAAAGTCAAGGTGGCGCGCGGGCTTTGTTACAAGCGCCGCGCCAGCATCGGCAAGGTGGATGGTCCGCAGCCGATTCCGCCGAACATCGACTACGATCTCTGGTGCGGCCCCGCGCCCAAAGGGCCGCTGATGCGCAAACGCCTCCATTACGATTGGCACTGGGTGTGGCCGACCGGCAACGGCGACCTCGGCAACCAGGGCATCCACGAAATGGACGTGGCCCGCTGGTTCCTGGGCGTGAACGAACTCTCGCCCCGCGTTTTCGCCGTGGGCGGGCGGTTCAGCTACGTGGACGACGGCGAGACGCCCAACACGCTGGTGATTTACCACGACTATCCCGGCGCGCCGTTGATCTTCGAAGTGCGCGGCCTGCCGGAGGCCAAAGGCAGCAACAAGATGGACCGTTACCGCGGCGCCCAGATCGGCATCGTCATCGACTGCGAAGGCGGCTACGTGGTGGTGCCCGACTACAACAGCGCCATCGCCTTCGACAAGGACGGCCAGGAAATCAAGAAGTTCTCCGGCTCCGAAAGCCATTACGCGAACTTCGTCAAAGCCGTCCGCAGTCGCAAAGTCAGCGACCTGCACGCCGATATCCTCGAAGGCCACCTTTCCAGCGCGCTGTGCCACACCGGCAACACCTCGTACCGGATCGGCCAGCAATTGGAGCCGGATGAAATCCGCGAACGCATCCAGGGCGACCCGCTGGCCTTGGAGACGTGCGAGCGCGCCTACGAGCACCTCCAAGTCAACGAGGTGGACCTCATGCAGACCAAGGCCACGCTCGGTCCGGTGCTGAAAATGGACCCCAACACCGAGCGCTTCGAAGGCAACGATCAGGCGAACGCGCTGCTCACGCGCGATTACCGCCAGCCCTTCGTGGTGCCCGCGAAGGTCTAGCCCGCAATTGGCGCGAGCGCGGGTGTCGGCACCCGCGCCGCCTGCCGAATTCTCACCGAACATGAAACGCGCCTTCCTCCTTCGCGGCGCTTGGGCGGTGCTGTGCTGCCTGCTGGCCTGCGCGCGCGCCTGGTCAGCGGCCGAGCCTTTCGGGGCGCCGCTGCCGGCGAATTACCGGTTGCTGTACGAACAACCTTTCACCGACGCCTCGGCCCTGAACGATTTCATCTTCAGCGACCCGGCGGCGTGGCGCGTTACGCAAACCGAGGGTCGGCCGGGCCTGGAGTTGGTCCAGCAAAGCCAGTACACGCCGCGCGTGCGCTCGCCGTTCAACATCGCGTTGATCGCCGGCAAGCGCTTCGGCGATTTCGTGCTCGAGGCCGAGTTGGTCCAAACTGGCCGCGAATACGGTCACCGCGACATGTGCCTGTTCTTCGGGGCGAAGGATCCGTCGAATTTTTATTACGTCCACCTCGCCACGGCCGCCGACGAGCACGCCCACAACGTCTTTCTCGTGAATGACGAACCGCGCATCAAGATCGCGAAGGAAACGACCGCCGGCGTCAACTGGGGCTTGGGCGTCTGGCACAAGGTCCGGCTGGAGCGGACGCTGGCCGACGGCGCCATCCGCGTGTTTTTCGACGACCTGTCCAAGCCGATTATGGTCGCCACCGACACGCACTTCGACTTCGGCCTGATCGGTTTCGGCTCGTTCGACGACACGGGCAAAGTGACCGACGTGCGCATCTGGGGGCCCGGCTTCGCGCCGGCGAAGACCGGGTTTTTCCAGTAGCGGGTGGCGTTGATCGGGCGAATTCCCGTGCCTTTGGCTTAGCCCCAAACGATCGAATCCAGGTCTGGCGGCGAATCGCGGTCGAGTTACGCGGCTCCACGTAGCCAGATTCGATCTGGCCTCAACAACGGGAAAAAACGTGCAAATGCACGCTCTGCCGCTACCTTTTGCGCGATGTGGCATCCGGTGGACACGAGGGACGCCTCCGCCGTTGCGGGCGAGGTCGTCCGGCTGTACCTCGGCGCGTATCCGGGCGAAAGCCCGGGGCTGATTCGGGAAGCCATCGGTCACCTCGCCGGTTGTTTCCGGGGCGATAACCCGAAGTATCAGGCCATCGACGTCAGGTACCACGACCTCGAGCATACGCTCCAAGGCACGCTTTGCCTCGCCCGCCTGCTTCACCATCGCCACCTGGCCGGCGCCGAACCCCGGGTCAGCCGGCGTTTGTTCGAGCTCGGGATTCTTGCCGTGCTCCTGCACGACAGCGGTTACTTGAAGCGCCCCGGCGATCACGAGGGGACCGGCGCGAAGTACACGGCCGTGCACGTCACTCGCAGCGCCGAATTCGCCGCCGAGTGCCTGGCCCCAAAAGGGTTCGGCGGCCCCGACATCCGGGCGGTGCAAAACATGATCCGCTGCACCGGCGTGGGCGTGAACCTCGCGGCGATCACTTTCCAGACCGACACGGAGCGTCTGGTGGGGTATGCCTTGGCAACGGCCGATTTGCTGGGCCAGATGGCCGCGGACGATTACGTGGACAAGCTGCCGGTGCTTTACGAGGAATTCGCGGAGGCGGCGGCTTACGAGCCGGACCGGCGCGTGGCGCATACGCGTTACCCCACCGCGATCGCTTTGATGCGTCACACGCCGGAATTCTGGCGGGGCTATGTCTGGCCACGGTTGAACAAGGATTTCGGCGGGCTTTACCATTTCCTCGAGGATCCGTATCCGGGCGGACCGAACTGGTACCTGCAACGCGTGGAAAAGAACCTGGCCCGGCTGCGCGAGTTGTTGGCCCAAGCCGAAGCTTCGACCTGACGGCAAGCGTCCCAGCCTGGACCCGGCAGGAACATTGCGACCGCTTTATGAGCCAGCGCTGAACTACGGCCGAGCGCCAGCTCGCCACCACACCGTGGCCGCCGCCAGCAGCGCAATCCCGGAAATCGCCAAACCTAATTGGAACCGTCGGTCCACGTAACGCAGAATGACCCGGTGTCGGCCCGGCGGCACCGCCACCGCCTGGAACGCGTGGTTGGCCCGGAGCAAACGGACGCGCGCCCCATCGAGCCTCGCCTGCCAGTCGGGAGCGTACGTTTGCGCCACCACAGCCAACGTGGGTCCAGCGGAAGTCACCGTGAACTCCACTCGCCCGGCCCCGAACTGAACCTCGCTCACCGTGGCTTCGGTGCGTGGCGTCGCGCCCACCGACGCCCGCTCCGCCGACGACAGAATTACCGTGCGCCGGGGATCGAAATCGGGTCGGAGCAGCGTGGCCACGGCATTGGTGGGATCGACAAACCGGATTTCCGCGCCGGCCGTCACCAGCGGCAACGCGCCCGGCCGCGGCAACCACTCGGTCACGTTCGCGGACGAGCTCTGTCGCGTGACGCCGAGGAAATCCAGCAGTGGCAGGTCAGCGGCGTTGGTCGCGGCGTAAAGTGCCGACTCGAGTTCGGCCTGTTCGCGCAGACGCAGCGTGGCGGCGCCGTTCACCTTGGCCACGCCGGCGAGGAGGTTGAGGTTCGACCAAAGCGCGAGCCGTTTGCCGAGATAGTCCTGCGCGAAATCGGCCACGCGGCTGTGGAGCAACTGCGCCTCGGCTGCGGGCGTGATGAACACCCGGCCTTGTCCCGGTCGCGGCAGATCGTTCAGGCCGGGCAAGCCGGGAGCAAGCAGCGCCGCGGGCAGGGTGGGGGTCAGGTTGGGCAGGTGGGTCCGGTAATCGAGGACGAGGAACCCCAGCGCGGCGAGCGCGGCCAGGTTTGCACGGAGGCGACCTCTCGCTGCCAACCGCCAGCCGCACGCGACCCAAAAGGCGAAGGCCAGGGCCAACCGAAGCGCGGTGTTCGTCCAAAGCACAGGCACGACGGATCGGACGCCGCCCGCCACGAGGCAGACGCCGGCGACCGCGCCGAGCACTGGCAGAACCAGCCCAAACGCCAGCCCAGGCAACCGAAGCCAGGTCTGCGTCGCCGGGGTTAGTCGTTTCGCCTGCCAGGCGTCCACCGCCAAGGCGGCCAGCAACGGGACGGCGAAGCCGGGCAGTAGGACGAATTTCACCGGGTAACGAACCATTGCCAGCGGCGGACAAAGCGCCCGCAGGCCGCGGTAAACCGGACTCGCCTCGCCCAGCGCCAGCGCAATGCCGAGTCCGGCCAGACCGGCCAACAGCCAAACCCGACGGCCGCGGGCCAAGGTGAGACCGCACAGCGCCAGGCCGATCAGGCCCACGCCGAGGTACACCGAGCCGAAGAATTCCTGGCCGGGTTGGAACCAGGTGCCTTGCACGGTCTCGTGGCAACGGAAAAGTGGCACGAGGAAGTTGGCCCAACCCCAGCCGGGCAGGGCCCATTTCTCCGGCCCGCCGCTGGCCGCGCGTTGCGAATGCGCCAGCAAATCGAAGAACGGCAGGAGTTGGGCCGCGCATAAACCGAGCACGAGCAAGAACACCAGCAGGAGTCGCCCCAACCACCGGCAGGCGGTGCTGGCCTTAAACGGAACACGCCAGCCGGCCTGATTTGTTTCCGCACTGGGATCCGCTGAAGCGTCGGCGGTCCGCCTGGGTTCCACGCCTCCGCCGAAGGCCAGCGCCACCGCCAGCAGCCAGGTCAGGCCGGCGATTTCAGGAACGCCGGTCAGGAGTTGCAGGGCGCCCACCGCCGCCGCGACCACGACCATTCGTCCGCCGTTGCGCGCGGCTTTGCCGGCGAGCCACACCACCCACGGCATCCAGCCCAGCGCCGCCGTGTAGTTGGGCCAAAGCAGGCAGGATTGCGTCACGCCGTTGAACGCGAAGGCCACCGCCGCCACCGCCGCCGCGAGGTCGTGGCGAGTCCAGTCGCGGGCCAGGCAGTACATGCCCAGGCCGGCGAGCCAGAGATGCGCGAGGCAAAAGCAATTGAGCGACCACGGCAACGGCAACAGCAGGTAGATCGAGGCGCCGGGATAAAGCGGCATCGTTCCCCACTGGGCGAGAAACGGCACGCCGCAATGGCTCAGCGGGTTCCAGAGCGGCAGCGTGCCGTGCCAGAAAGCTTCGCGGGCAAAAGCCACCGTCGGGTACGCCAGGACGCCGAAGTCGCGATAAAAAAAGGTGCGCGCGCCGAAGATCGCCGTTGGATACGCCGCCACCAGCAGCGCTGCGAAAATCGCGGCAAAGCCACGACGGGTCAGGTTGACCGCCGGCGGAGGCGCGTGGGTGGGCGGCGGAGTCATAAGCCGCGGCCTGGCCGGACTTTCGTTGGCGTCGGAACGCGGCGCTTAAATGTGGAGGCTCGAATCGGCAAGTGCGCGACCATTCAGCGGCGGGGCGGCGCCGAAAAGCAAACTCGCAGTTGACCCGCGCGACCCACCAAATCAGCTTGTACGGGAGCGGGGCAGCGGAGGCGGATTGCCGACCGGGATCGCCACGTCTGCACCGGTTTCAGAACCCGGCCGGCCAGTCGGCGCTTGCGCGAAGGGCAGACCGCAACAAAATTCCGCGCGATGCAGGAACTCACCTTCAAAGAGCGCTTGAGCGAACGGTTGGCGGAATTTCCGCTGCTGCGGACCATCTTGCTCAATCTGTGGTTCGCGACGGTGCTGTTCCTGGCGTCGATGGCCGGCGTGGCCGCGATGACGTGCCTGCCGAAGTTCATCGTGACCTCGCCGCCCGGGTTTCAGCCGGTGGTGAAGGTCAGCGTGCTCGACCTCCTCCAAGCCTACGCGCTGCGCCGCTCGGCCAACCGGCTCGAGGCCCGCGGCGACCACCAGGGCGCGGCGCTGGCCTGGCAGTCCGCCATCGCCAACAACCTGGCCGACCCCGACCTGTACCGCGGCGCCTTGCAGCAACTCGCCCAAGCGCCGGAATTGCCGATGCCGGTCGCAGTGCGCACGCTCGGCGCCGCCTTCTGGCTGCTCCGCCTGGGCGGAACGAATCAGGCGGACGTGGGCGCGATGGCCGCCGCCTTCGACAAGTACGGGCTGGCGGACGAAGTCTATACCTTGTTGCGGCCGATTGCGGACCGGCTCAGCCCCGCGTTGGAGGCGGCTTATCTCAAGTCGTTGTTCGCCGTGGGCCGCTACGACGAGTTCGCGGCCCGCTGGGAGAAGACCAAGGAACTGTTGCCCGCCGACCCCGCGCTGTCGCTTTGCCGGGCTGCCTGGCTGGCCGGCTGGGGGCCCGTGGCGAGCCTGAGCGCCGCGCGCCGCCAGTTGCAGGCCGCCGGGGACGATGTGAAGCTGGCGCCGCTGGCCTGCCGCCTCGAGATGGCGGTCGCCTGCAAGCGCCTGGAGGTCGAGGACTATCGCCAGGCTTTGGAGCGACTCCACGAGAGTTCGCTCGACCGCGTGCAAGACCACACGGTTTACTGGCGGCTCCTGGCCTCGCTGGGGCGCAAGGAGGAGGCCCGGCAACTGGCCGTCGCCTTCAGCCGTCCGCTCAGCTCGCCGCTCGAGGTGCTCCAGATCGCGGACGCGTTTTCCGCGCTGGATCTGGACGCGCAGAGCCTCGAATTCCTGAGCCGGCACGCCGCGGAGTTCGGCGGCGACAATTCGACCTGGAGCGTCGCCGTCTGGGCGGCCTACGCGGACCGCTTGATCGCTGCCCGCGACTGGGAGGACTTGCCGAACGTCGCGACGCGGATGCGGGCGATTCCGGGCGCGCACGAGGCGCTGGATGGTTTCGGTTATTACCTCGAAGGCCGGGCCGCTTACGGTCGCGGAGCGATGGCCGCCGCGGAGAACGCCTTCACCGAAGCGGTCAAGGCCGGTTTCCCGGTGGGTCCGGTGGGGCTCCCGGCCGCGGAGGAACTGCTCAAGATGGGCTATCCCAAGCTGGCGCTGGAGGCGTTGGCGCCGTTGGAGTCCCGGTTTGGCAACGAGGTGCGTTATTGGCGGGAGACGTTCGAGGCGGCTTACGCTTTGCGGCAGGACGACACCCTTTTGCTCAAGGCCGCGACCCGCGCGCACCAACTCGACCCCGCCAGCACCGAGTGGAAGTTCAACTACACCGCCGCCTTGCTCATCAGTCGGCGGCGACCCGAGGAGGCGTTGCGCCTGACCATGGAACTGGCGGCGCGCGATCCCGGCTCAGTCGGCGCGGCGTTGAACCACGCCATCGCGCTCGGGATGAACGGCCGCCCCGACGATGCCGCGAAGATTCTCGAGGCCTGCACGCCCGCCCTCGGCAACGACCCGCAGCGCACCGCCTACCATCTGGGCTGGCTGGCGGTGCATCGGCAGCGGGCGGCGTGGGAGCAGGTG
>JAKCAB010000046.1 GCA_021839785.1 bacterium
GGGCCAGCGACGATCCGAAGGCGCACTGGGTCTGGCAGTTCGAGGTGCTGGACCGCGAACATTACGCCCGCGCGATGACCGAGGCCACGGCGGGGTTGCTTGCCGACTTCCCGCTGCGCCCGCCTGGACGTTGAGCCTTCACCACGCGGCGACTTGACTCGCATCAAGGCCGCGATGGCGCCAGCGGCGAAGCTTGGCGCGATGAAAGCCTCACAATGTCGTCGCACGCTGTGGTCGGTATGGCTCTTGGCCGGCTGGTTGCTGCTGCCCCCGCCCGCCGCGCACGCCATCGATTCGGCAGCGGTCAAAAAGCTCTTCGCCGATCCGCCACGTGAATACTCCTCCGGTCCGCTCTGGGTCTGGAACGACCTGCTCACCGAACAGCAGATTCGCGACACGATGCGCGATCTCGCCGGGCAGCACGTCAAACAGGTCTTCGTCCATCCCCGCCCCGGCCTGATGACGCCGTACCTGAGCGCGGATTGGTTCCGGCTGTGGAAGGTCGCGCTCGACGAGGCCGCAAAGCTGGACATGAACGTCTGGATCTACGACGAGAACTCGTACCCGTCCGGCTTCGCGGGCGGCTGGGTGCCGGAACTGATGCCCGAGTCGCGCGGCCTGGGCTTGTCGCTCAAGGAGACGAAAGCCGCCCCGCAGTGGAGCGACGAGTTGGTGGCCGTTTACCGGCTGGAAGGCGACCGGGCGGAAAACGTCAGCGCCAAGGTTAAAGCCGGCGAAGCGTTGCCGGAAGGCCGGTACCAGGTGGCCTCGATCGTCCGCGCCGGCAACTCGCCGTGGCATGGCAACCGGTGTTACGTGAACCTGCTCACGGCGGGCGTCACGCAGAAGTTCCTCGAAGTCACGCACGAGGCTTACAAGCGCGAGCTCGGCGACCAGTTCGGCAAGCGCGTCCCCGGCTCGTTCACCGACGAACCGAACATCCGGCCGGCGGGCGGTTTTCCGTGGTGTCCGGATTTGCCAGCGCAATTCGAGAAACGCTGGGGCTACGACCTGCTCGACCATCTGCCCAGCCTCAGCCAGGAGGTCGGCGACTGGCGGCGCGTGCGGTACAACTACTTTGCCACCCTGAACGACCTGTTCATCGAGCGCTGGGGCAAACCGTACTACGAGTGGTGCGATCGGAATGGATTGGAGTTCACCGGCCACTACTGGGACCACGAGTGGCCGAACTGCCTTGGTGTGCCCGACAACATGGCGATGGCGGCCTGGCAGCACCGGCCGGGCATCGACTGCTTGATGAACCAGTACGCGGAAAACACCCACGCCCAATTTGGCAACGTGCGGTTTTGCCGCGAGGTTTCGAGCATCGCGAACCAGTTGGGTCGGAAGCGGACGTTCGTGGAAGTGTACGGCGCGGGCGGTTGGGATTTACGTTTCCAGGACATGAAGCGAATTGCCGACTGGCTCCAGGTGCTCGGTGTGAACACGATGGACGAGCACCTGAGCTACGTCACGCTTCGCGGCGCGCGGAAACGCGATCACCCCCAGAGTTTTAGCTATCACGAGCCGTGGTGGGACGCCTACCACGTCCACGCCCAGTACATGACCCGCCTCTCCGCGGCGCTGTCGCAGGGCGAGCAAATCAACAAGGTGCTCGTGATCGAGCCCACAACGACGGCCTGGATGTACCAAGGAAACGATGCCAAGCTGCGCGAGATCGGCGACTCGTTCTTCAACCTGCTCGTGGCACTCGAAGCGGCGCAAATCGAGTACGACTTGGGCGATGAGGATGTGATGGCGCGCGAAGCCCGCCTGGAGAACGCCCAACTGCGCGTCGGCCAGCGTCTCTATCAACGCGTAATCCTGCCGCCCGGCAGCGAAAACTTGCGTTCCAAGACCTGGGATTTGCTCCAGGAATTCCTGAAGGAATCGAAGCAGAACCTGTTTGCTTGCGAGGCCCCGACGCGGAGGGACGCCGAATTGGTGGCGGGCGGAAACCAGAACGCGGCCTGGAAATCGCAACTGCTCCTTTGCCGTCCGGATGAACTCTTGGGGCGGCTGAAAGAGGCGGCAGCCGGCGACACCTTCCACATCGCCCGCGAGTCGAATGACAAGGGCATTCTCTTCCACCAGCGCCGCATGCTGGGCGACGGCCAGATTCTTTTCCTGGTTAACACCAGCATCGAGGCGCCGTCCGCCGGCACCATCGAGTCGGACTTGAAGGGCGTTGAGCAATGGAATCTCCACACCGGCAAAGCCGAGCCGTATCCGTTCGAAGCGAAAGCGAATGGCGTCAAGGCCAGCTTCAGCCTTCCCCCCTCCGGCAGCCTGCTCCTGTTCCTCTCGAAAAACCCGCTTCCGAACGCACCCGATGTGACAAAAACTGTCGCAATTGTGACAGGAATTGCACCAACTGACGTGCGACGACTCGAACCGAACGTCCTCACGCTGGACTACGTGGACGTCACGGCCGGTGGCGAAACCCGGAAGGGTCAGTACTTCTACGCCGCCAACCAATTCGCCTGGCAGAAGAACGGAATGGCCCGCGATCCTTGGGACAGCGCCGTCCAGTTCAAGGACGAGCTGATCGCGAAAACCTTCCCGGCCGACAGCGGGTTCGAGGCCAGCTACCGGTTCATCATCGAGGGTGCGGTGCCCACGAACCTCGCCGTCGTCATCGAGCGCCCGGATCTTTACTCAATCACCTGTAACGGCCTGCCGATCACCGCGACAGCCGGCGACTGGTGGCTGGACAAGGCGTTTGGCCGGATACCCATCGCGGCGGCGGCAAAGACCGGTGACAACGTCGTCACGATCAAGGCCCAACCCTTCACGATGTTCCATGAACTGGAATCCGCCTACGTACTCGGCGACTTCACCCTTAAGCCCGCCGCCAGGGGCTTCGTCATCACGCCCGACCAACCGCTCGCGCTGGGCAAGTGGAACGAGCAAGGCCATCCGTTCTTCAGCAAAGGCGTGGCCTACCGCCAGCAGTTTGATGTTCCCGATCCGAAAGGCGAGTACCGGGTTTCTTTGCCGAGTTGGTACGGCAGCGTTGCCAGGGTAAACGTGAATGGCCAGGAAGCGGGCTACATCGCCGCTCCGCCTTGGGAGTGCGACGTGACCCCGCAACTCAAAGCCGGCCAGAACACGGTCGAGGTGGTGGTCATCGGCACGCTGAAGAACACGCTGGGGCCACACCATGGAAATCCGGGCTTGGGCAGCGCGTGGCCTGGTATGTTTCAGAACGGCCCGAAGGACGGCCCGCCACCGGGAAATCAGTACTCCACCGTGGGTTATGGCTTGTTCGAGCCGTTTGTGCTGAAGCAAGTCAAGCCGGCGAGCCTTGCCAGCAAGCAGTAGCCGGCACTCCGCAGCGACGAACTCCTTGCCGACGCCGACACGCGGCGCGTGTGGATTTCCTTCCCCACCGCGCGCGGCTGTTGACAATGCGCTTGCGTGCAGGAAGTGGCGGCCATCCAGGAACTCAGGCGGCTGATTCCCCAGTGTCTCCTGCCGGATCAAGTCCGGCTGGGGCACCGTTTGCTGCACGCCCGCGAACGTGCCGCGCGCGGTGGGCCGGCGCGGTTTCCGGTCGAGCGCTGGCTCGCTGAAGCCCGGGCCTCGATCGCCACCCGTCACCAACGCGGCGCGATCCGGCAGCGGATCAGTTACCCGCCGGAGCTTCCCATCACCGCCCGCAAGGACGAGATCGTTGCGGCGATCCGCGCCCACGCGGTCGTGGTGGTCGCCGGCGAAACCGGTTCCGGCAAGACCACGCAGCTCCCGAAGATGTGCCTCGAGGCCGGCCTCGGTCAGCGGGCGCGCATTGGCTGCACGCAACCTCGGCGTGTCGCCGCGCTCTCGATTTCGCGGCGGATCGCGGAGGAACTCCAGGTCGCTTGGGGGCGCGAGGTTGGCTGCAAAATGCGCTTCGCCGATGACACCCGGCCGGAGAGCAGCCTCAAGGTGATGACCGACGGCATCCTGCTGGCCGAACTGCAGGGCGACCCTTTGCTGGCCGAGTACGAGGCGCTGATCATCGACGAAGCCCACGAGCGCTCGCTGAACATCGATTTCCTCCTCGGCTACCTGAAGCAGCTCCTGCAAAAGCGCGACGACCTCAAGCTGGTCATCACCTCGGCCACGATTGACACCGAATCGTTTGCCCGAGCCTTCGGCGGCGCGCCGGTCGTCGAGGTCTCCGGCCGCCTCTATCCCGTCGAAGTCCGCTATTCGCCGCTGGACGAACACGCCGAGGACGAGGGCGAAGTCACCTACATCGACGTAGCGGTCGCGGTGACCGACCGGTTGCTCGGCGAATCTCACGCCGGCGACATTCTCGTGTTCATGCCGGGCGAGCGGGACATCCGCGAAACCTGCGACCAGCTGGCCACGCGCCACGGCGAACGGCTGGACATCGTCCCGCTGTTCGGCCGCCTGACTGCGGGGGATCAACAGCGAGTCTTCGCTCCCGGCCCGCGACGCCGCGTGGTGGTGGCGACGAACATCGCCGAGACCTCGCTCACCGTGCCGCGCATTCGCTGCGTGGTGGACACTGGCCTGGCGCGGATGAGCCGCTACAACCCGGGCACCCGCACGCATCGCCTGCCAGTCGAGCCGATTTCGCAAAGCAGCGCCAATCAGCGGAAAGGCCGGTGCGGCCGCGTGGCCGACGGCACCTGCGTGCGGCTTTACTCGGCGGAAGACTTCCAGGCGCGGCGGCCTTTCACCGAGCCGGAGATCCAGCGCTGCGACCTGGCCGAGGCGATCCTGCGGATGAAGGCCTGGCAGCTCGGCGAGGTGGAGACTTTCCCGTTTCTCGAACCGCCGACCGCCGCCGCGGTGAACGCCGCGTATCAGTTGCTCCAGGAAATCGGCGTGCTGGACGAACAGCGCGCCTTGACCCCGCTGGGCCGCGACCTGGCGCGCCTGCCGGTCGATCCGGCCATCGGCCGGATGCTGCTCCAGGCGCGGAGCGAAGGCGCCTTGAACGAAGTGCTGATCATCGCCGCCGGCCTGAGCATCCAGGACCCGCGCGAGCGCCCGCTCGAACAGCGCGACGCCGCGGAGACGGCGCACCGGCGGTTCCAGCATCCGCAGTCGGATTTTCTCACGCTGCTCAACATCTGGAACGCCTACCATGACCAATGGGAGGCGCTGAAAACGCAGAACCAAGTCCGCAAATTCTGCAAGGCGCACTTCCTCTCGTTTGTGCGCATGCGCGAGTGGCGCGATGTCCACGCCGAGCTGGAAGACGCGGTCGCAGAGTTGGGAGACCACGTTCGCTCCGTTCAACCGCCGCGGTCGGCACCCGCAATCCAGCATCCGAAACCCGAAATCCGAAACCCGAAATCCGATTTCGACCCGCGTTACCCCGCCATCCACCGCTCGATCCTCACCGGCTTGTGGGGCCACGTGGTTCAACGGCAGGACCGCAACCTTTACCGCCTCGGCGGCGGCCGGCAGGCGATGGTTTTCCCCGGCTCGGCGCTGTTTGCGAAGGCGGTGGCCAAGTCGAAGTCCAACCCGGGCAAAACGCCCGAGAAACCGCTCGCCAAGCCAGGCCAGCCCGAATGGCTGGTGGCCGGCGAGATCGTGGAAACGACGCGGGCCTACGCGCGCACGGTGGCGGCGATCGATCCCGCCTGGGTCATCGAACTGGCGCCACACCTGATTCGCATCGCGCACGACCAGGCGCGATGGGATCGCGAGGCGGGCCGGGTGCAGGCGCGGGAGCGGGTGCTGTTTCGCGGCTTGATGCTGCGCGAACGCACCGTCGGTTACGGCCGGGTGAATCCCGCCGAAGCCACGGCGATGTTCATCCGCGCCGCCTTGGTCGAAGACGACGCTGGGCTAACTGATTCCACTTTAAGCGGGCCGGAGAAGATGTCCCGTCAAGGCTTGGGCTCGGCGGGCCCGAAACCCGGTGGGGCGAGACTCCGCCGAGCCCTGCCTTCGCCAGAGGCTCCCGTGAATGCAGGGCTCGAGAGGACTCTCGCCCCACCGGATAGCGCTTACACCTTCCTCGAACACAACCGGCGGTTGCGCGAAAAAATCGAGTTGTGGCAAACGCGCCTGAGCCAGCGCGTGGTGCCGGACCTCGACGAGGCGTTCCACCAGTTTTATGCCGCGCGGCTGACCGACGTGAGTTCCTGGCACGATCTCAACCGGGTTCTGGAGACCGCCGGCGGGCCAGCCTTCCTTTGCGCGACCGAGCGGGATCTGCTGGGCGACCACGCCGCCGCGTTCAGCCAGGGCGCCTTTCCTGACGCCATCGCCGTGGGCGATCGTTCCGTGCCGGTCAGCTACGCCTACGCGCCGGGTGAGGAACGCGATGGAGTCACGCTGCGCCTGTCCGTGCCGCTGGCCGAGATGGTGGATGCGAGCCAGCTCGACTGGCTGGTGCCGGCGTTGCGGGAAGAACGCGTGCTGTACCTGCTGCGCGAATTGCCCAAGGCGCTGCGCCGGCCACTGATGCCCTTGAACGCCGCGGCGCACGAAATCGTGGCCAACGTCGCGCCGACGGGAGGCCGCTTCGTCGAAGCGATGTCTGCCTTCGTCCATCGCAAATACGGCGTCGAAATTCCGCTGACGACGTGGCCACTGGATTCGTTGCCGGGCCATCTGCGGCCACGATTCGAGATTGTCGCCATGGACGGCGCGGCGCTGGCGGCGGGGCGCGATCTCGTCGCGTTGCGCGAACAGGTGCGCCACCACCAGACGCCGGCTGAAGCTGAAGCCTGGCAGCGCGCGGTCCAAACGTGGGAACGCTATGGCGTGCGCGATTGGAGCTTCGGCAACCTGCCGGAATCGGTGACCGTGGCGGACGTGGGCGGCTTTCCGCTCCGCGCCTATCCTGGCCTGCAGGCGGAGCAGGCCGAGGTCCATTTGCGTCTGTTCCGGAAAGCGGACGACGCGCTCGCCGCCACCCGTTTCGCGGTGCCGCGCCTGGCCGAGCACGCGCTGCAACGCGAACTCGGCTGGCTTCAGAGGGACCTGAAGGACTTGCGCACGCACGGTGTTTTGTACGCCACGCTCGGTTCAGGCGATGAGCTGATCGAGACCGCGTGGGCGAACCTGCGTCGCCATCTGCTCCCGCCACCCGAAACCGCGCTCCGCACCGCCGAGGACTTTGCCGCATACCTGGCTGGTGCGCGCGAGAAACTGCCCGGCCTCGCCGCACGGCTGGGCGATGGGGTGGGCGCAATTCTGCAAAAGCGACAGGAAGTGCTCGTGTGCCGAAAAGCATTCGCGGGTCTGCGGGCGGAGCTGGACGCCCTCGTGCCCCC
>JAKCAB010000064.1 GCA_021839785.1 bacterium
CATGGTGGATGAGGGCGGCGAATGTTGCAGGTTCAGACACTGAAATCCCCGCAAACATTCAATCGCCGCGCCAACATTCGCACGCGCTCCAGCGCATCAAACGCAACCCCAGCGCCCCGCTTCGCGTTTAACGCCGGACACTAAGTAAGCTTGCCCGGGAGACTCGTGACCGCCGTGTCCCACTTGGTTTTCAGCGCCGAGTCAATGCCGCTGGCGGTGGCTTTGGCTTGGCCCTTCTCGAAATCCTCCAGCAGGTTGAGCAGCAAATAGCCGCTGCCGGTGAGAGTGGAAACCAACTGGCCTTCCAGCACCAGCCGGCCCCCCGCGCCCCGGTTCGGGTCGAAGAAAAGCCGCGGGTAAATGGACGGCGGGAGCTTGGGAAAACGGATCAGCGGGCTGGTCAATTCCTGGCGCGCAAGCTGGCTTTGAACCATCGCGTCAATGACCGCGCGGTCGAGGTCCACCTCGGCGTCGGCCACCGGATCGAACAGGGTGGCACTCGATCCCTGGCCCAATCGGGCCGACTGGTCATAGACGACCTGGGCGCTGAGTTGGTCCCAGACGTCGGGCAGCCCGCGCGTGGCCACGGTGAGCGTCTGCCCGAGCTGCAACTCGGGCAGATTGTCCGGCCAGGAAACATGGTAGGTGACGGCGACCGGCGTGCCGGAGGTGCCGGAGTTATGGAACGGCATCGGCAGCCAGGGCACCTCCGCGCCGATGGCGGGTTGCTGGTTGGGGGCCAGCGCCGGGAAGTAAAACGTTGGCTGCATCTGGTAATAGAAATGCATGATCGCGTCGGCGGCACCGCCGTCGTCGCCCGCCGAGACGGCCCACCAGCCCAGCTTCCGGTCCTGCCAGGCGGGCGGTTCCGTGTCGGTGTAGTTTCCGGTGCAAAGCGGCATCGCGCCCAGCGGCAGGATCGGCAGAATGGGCAGACCGGCGGTGAGGTCGCGCTCGAAGCGATATTCCAGATTCGTGGCCGCGACGCTAAAGACGGCCATCTGGGGCCGCGCCGTGTCCGGGTCGAGGCCGTCCACCAGCACGAACGGCTGGGAGCTGTTGGTCTGATTGAGATCGTTGCGCAGCGCAAAGGCGACCCCGCCCATTATCAAGGCGTGTTCCTCGTTGGGGTTGTAGCCGGGCCGCGACGGATCGTTCTGAGAATAGATCGAAGGAGCACCAGTCACGAAGGGCGCCGAGGTCACCAGCGGCCGGCCCGCGCCAGCCCAAATGGCGCCGGCGATCGCGCCGTTCAGACTGTTTGGCCCGACGTCGGCCAGCACGGCCGGATCGTCGCTTTTGCCAAACGGGTAATACGCCACCAACCCCGGTTCGTCGCCGCGCAGGCGGGTGAGCCCGTTGGCCTGCAACTCCGCCTGGGTACGGGCCACGTTCCAGATGCGCACTTCGCCCACCTCTCCCTGAAAGAAATCTCCGCTTGTGCCCGAGCCGATGACCTTGTCACTGGCGTTGTCCACGAACGGATAGTTGGCGTCGGAAACCAGGGTTTGCGGCACCCCGTTGACGTAGAGGGCATGCGTGCCGGCGCCCGTGCCGGTGCGCGTGTAGGCAACGTGCGTCCACTGATTGGGGGCGAGCGCGTTGTCGTCGGTTTGCGCCACCCAGGTGTTGACACCCGAGACAACCAGGCGATTGGCGCCGTCGCTTCCGGCGCCGACTTCCAGTTGGAATGAACCGGCGGCGTTGTCGAGCCGCGTCGAGAAGACCGCATGGCGACCGGACAAGCTGGCCGGCTTGATCCAGGCTTCGATGGTCAGGGTGTTGCCGACATTGAAGCCGGCGTCGTGGCCCACGTTCACGGTGTCGTTCGAGCCGTCGAAATACAGCGCGTTGTCCGCCGGCGTCAGTTGGTCGCCGCTGCTGCCCAGGCCGCTGGCGATGACGAGCTGCGGCGGGTCGTCGGGCCACACATTTTGATAACGGGTGACGCGCGACGGGTAATACACGGCGGGCATGTCCACCTGCCGGCTTTGATTGGCCCACCAGACTTCGAGTTGGCCCGTGTTCGCCGCGAACACGTAGGACGCCGCGTCGGGGGCCGCTTCGGTCGGGTAGTCGTAGCGATTGACGTTGTAGCGGTCACCCTCCGCGACGTGGATGTAACCGGGAAACTCCGCCCAATCGCCGCTGGGGATGACTTGGCCCCAGGACCATAGCCTGTCGCCATACACGGTGCCATCCTTGTCGCCGGCCAGGTTGTGGGCCACGGCACCCCGCCCCTCGTCGCAGGGGAAGTTGGCGATCAGGTTGCCTGCCGTGTCCGGCCACACGTCGTAGCGGTTGCTGCGAATCTGGTCGGCGGTGAGCGCCATGTTCCAGATCCGCATCTCGTCCAGTTTGCCGTGGAAGAAGTCCGTGACGGGGTTCCACGACGTGGCGGCGAGCACGGCCTGATGCACGCCGTCGAAGTTGAGCCGGTGGAAGTTGGTGGCTTCCCAGGTGTAGTCGTCCAGATAGAGCCGCAAGGTGCCGTTGGTGTCACTGGCGCCGGCGAGGGCCACGGTGAGTTGTTGCCAGCGGTTGGACTGCACGGGCGCGCCACTCGTCGTCGTCCACACCCAGTAGCCGGGGACGGTCTTGTTCCACACGCCGACTTGCAACTGCGCATTGGGTGTCAGCTCAACTTTCAGCGTGGCCAGCGGATCGCCTTCGGAATAAAGCGTGCCGTTGGTGATGACCGAGGGATTGAACCAAAACGAAAGTGTCCAGTCGCTGAGACGGTTCAGGAAGCTCTGCCCGACCATCACGTAGTCGCCGTCGGCATCGAACCACAGGGCATGGGCCTCCGGCTCGCCCGGCACCAGTTCCTGCCCAATCGGCCAATCCTTCGGTTGCAAGTCAAAATAGACCCAGTTCGTGTGGCTGACGGTTTGGACGACCTCGAACCAGATGTTGTCGTGCGTCGTGTACTTGAGCAGGCAGGTGCCGGACTGGGTCGTGCTGAACGAACGGCCACTCGGGGACAAGTTTGCGTGCAGCGGCGGGTCCATGTCTTCCATGAGTGCGGCGGACAACTCGGTCGGAATCAGCGCGGGCGCCTGGTCGGTCGGCGAGTCCCCGAGGACGAACAACTGGGGATGCGCCGGCCAGTCGCAGGAATACCAGTCCACCTCGTAGGGCCAGACCACGCCCATGCGGCCTTTGTGCTGCCAGTAAATCTCCAACGCCCACGGCTCCATCCAGGTCCGCTTGACGGCGAAGGCCCAGTTGTTCTTCGGCCCGGTCTGGGCCTACACGTAGGCGGTGTCGTTGATGCCTTCGGTGACGTTGGGGAGGATGCCGTTGATGCCGTCCACGTTGGCCCAATAGCCATCCACCGGCAGCAACCGCGCGCCCACGTCGGCCGCCACGATCTCCACGTCCGGCTCCAGCACCTGGACGACTTCGACGCCGTTGGTCACCTGCCGGGCGTACCCCGCCGGTCTGGTAATACTCGACCAGGAACATGCCGGAGACGTTTTTCGCGTGGAGTTGTTTCTGGGCATCGAGCCACACGCCGGAGACGTAGTTGGTGATGACATTGGTGACGCCGCCGTTGACGTTGGTGACGATATCAAGGACCGGCGGCGGCACTTCCGAGTTGTAGTGGATGGCCGGAAACAGCTCCTGGAGGCTGACCTTGGGCGCGTCGTAGGGCGATTCGGTCCAGAAGAGGCGGGCCGGGCGACCGGCCGGGACGGCGCTCACGTTCAGCACCTGGCGATTGGTCGTGCCGGCGAGGGTGATCCAGTCAATGGTGATGCTGTTGGGTTGCGCGGCGATGATCTGGCCGGTGGACGGCACCCAGAACGCACCGCCGCGGGGGGCGGTACACTCGTAGTATGCGGCGGGATTGTCGCCCACCTTCACGGCGACGAAATTGGCCGGTGGCCGATTCGTGTCGGTGCCGGCGGGCGCCGCGATCAGGCTGCCCAGCGCGACATCGGCCCGGATGCCCTCGACCGGCTGGCCGAAGGCGGATTGCGCCAGGCCGTAGCGGACACCGTCGTTCGGGAGGAAGGCGTTCGTCGTATTGTCCATCACGCTGCCGCCATAAATGGCGGTGGAGGCGTTGGTCAAATCGGGGCTGAAGTAGTTCGTGAACGCTCCGCCTGCGGGGCCGGGGGGAGAACCAGTAGTTCCGGTGGCTGGTGTCGAGGTTGTAGTCGCCGGCGCGGGCGGCGGGGCCAAGGCCGGGGACGACCGCCAAGGCGAACCAGGCAAAGAGGGAGACAAATCCGAAATCCGAAGGAAGCCCGAAATCCGAATACCGAACGGATCTTGGATTCCCCGTCGTCCAGTCGAAATCGTGTGCAAAATGGAGGCGATTTCCCTTCGTGGCAGGCGCCATCGGGCGGGCTCGTAGCGCAGAGTTGCACGCTGCTGTATCGCGGAGTCGCACTCCGCCGGCCGTCCGAAGTCCGGGGTTCTCTCGGTTGGCGGACGATCCGCCGACTGCAAGTCGGCGATACAGCAGCGTGCAACTCTGCGCTACTGGATTCTGGCGACGCCGGGTTCGAGTTTCGGATTTCGGGTTTCAGATTTCGGATTTCCGACAGACCCGCGCCGGCGTCCCCGAAACAGAATCCAGCGCCGTGCGTCCACGACGCGCCCCGCGCCCTCCGGCCACCCGCTGTTCGCTCCGTTTGCATGGTTGGCCCCTCATTGCACCCGCATGATGAAGGCCAGGACGTAGAAGGGCGGCATGGTGTTGTGGGCCGTGCCACTGCCATTGTTTTGGATGCTGATGCCGGTGGTGTTGTTTAGTAGTTCGGTGGTACCCGTGCCTCTCGGCGTGCGGTCGGTGAGTTGAAACGCGCCGCCATTCCAGCCACCGCTTTCAGAGTAGTGAAAAGTGAAATTATGACCATGTCCGGGATCCGCCACCGCATGGGCGTGGGAGGGCATTTCACTTACGGTCAGCGCGTGCGCTTGTTCGCCCCCGGTCTGGCCGAGCATGCGCGCCGTGAGACCGGCGCCCGTGCCCGATGCCAGAACAAAACGCCCGCGCAGGTCCGGCGTGCCGTTGGCCCCATCACACAGCGCCCAGCCGGCGGGAACGGACGCGCCGGACCACATGATGATGCCGCCGAGAGGAATGGTCCCGTAGCCCGAGATGGATCCGTTCACGACGACGTTGGTGCCAGTGATGGTGACAATCTGCCGCTTGGTGTCGTTGACCAGGCTGGCCGCGTTGGTGGCGAAGCCTGCCAGCGCGGCATTCTGGGCCTGGATGGCGTAGGGCGCGCTGACCAATCGCTGGCGCGGGCTGATCTCGATGGGCGACGTGATCTGGCCCTGCGGGTTGCGCGTGATGGTCAGGCCCAGGTAGCGATCCGTACCCGCGAATGCGTCGCGGAGGGACGCGGCCTGCGGCGTGCCAGGCGTCAGGACCGGGCTGCCATCGTCGGACAGCAAGACATTGAACAGGCCATTGGTGACGACGTGCAGCGGGAAGGAGCGGCCCCAGATGTAGTCGCCGGCCCCGGCCTGGGTCGGGTGGTCCCAGATGCGGAACTGGACGTCGTAGCTGCCGCTGGTGACCGGGTTGCCCAGGTTGTCCGTGAGCCTGCCCTGATAGTTGATGAGCGCCGGGATGCTCTGCCCGTGTGCCAGGCCGGTGGCGGCGAGCAGAATCACCAACGCAAGGAAAGCCGCCGCACATGAGGATTCCAGCGGGCCCCGCACGCTGTCGTGCCGCGCCGGTTCGGGCTTCGGATTTCGGGCTTCTTTCGGATTTCGGATTTCGGATTTGAATTGGTTTTCATGGTGTTGTGCCTCGCAGTTCGTTGATGCGGCTGATGCGCTGCAGCGCGAAACCGCCTTTCAGGCAGATGACTTGGGCGCGCAGCCCGGAAAGTGTTTCCTGGTAACTCCCGCGCACGCTCTCCGCGCCGTAGTACGGATTGGCGGAGGCGTTCGTGACGGCGCTGAAAATCAGGGCGATGTCACGCACGATGGTGCGCGTCTCCACCGCGTTGGTGTAGGCCTGAAAATCCCAGTCCTGGTTGTCGTGCATCGGATGATAGCGATGGAGGAAGGGGTTGGTCGGGTCGTCAAAGCGCACCGTGACCGTGCCGGCCAGCGCGTTGGTGAAGCTGCCGGCCAGCCCCACGGGCGGCATCAGCGGAAACGCCGCCGAACTGATGCGGCTCACGTCCGTGGCATCGGTCGGCAGGGCGTGCTCGTCGGCGTAGAGCGCGTAGGTGCCGTTGGTGTGCGGCGGCGTGGCAAGTGTCGGGTCCCATGCGAGCACAACTTGCTGAAGCAGGTGTGTCTGGCCATACGCGTCCACGTGCAGCAGAAGGCGGAACGAAATCGGGGCCGGCGTGCTCAACAGATTTGTGCCCGTGTAGGCGGGCGCGTTGATCCGGTTCACGGTCGCCTGCCCCACCCACAGGCCCTCGTTGTCGTCGTGCTGGTCCAACGGGCTGCCCAGCAGCGCGGCATGTTTTTGCGCCAGGACCGGCACGCGGTTCATCAGCGATTCACCGGCGTCGGTGACTTCCAGGATGCTCTGGTACGCCGCGCCATTCGTGCCGTGCGGCGTGTACGGGACGAAATCCTGCCGGCGGACGCCCAACCGCAACGGCCACTCCTCGCCCGGCGCGAGCGCGCGCGACAGGCCGGTCGCCGGGAAATCGCTCCACTCCCACTGGTTGCTGGCGTTCTTCGAGAGATAGGACAGCGGGACCGGGCCGGCCAGTTCCGGGTATTCGCCGGTCGCAGGCGGGCTTTCCGAGGCCCGCTGCCGTACCCACGCGATCAGCGTGTTGGTGGGGTGCGCGTTTTTAATGGTGAGGTCCTGCCGCACCAGCAGCGTACCGAAATCCACCGCTCCGCCGCTGGGTGTGACGTGGAGTGCCGAGAAGTAAGCCGGCGCGCGGGCGCAGCCGATCCAGTAAGCGACGCCCGGCTGAACGTGGTCGCGCGCCGGTTGCGCGATGCGCTGGCCCCAGCCCCGCGTATCGAGACGGTAAAGTTCGTTGGCGTAGCCGCGCGCGGTGTCCACCTCGGGCGTGAACCGGAAGAAATCGGTGAACGTCGGCGGGTTGTTCGGATGCACCGGGAATCCCACCAGGTTCAGGCCGTGCGGATACCAGTCCAGCCGGGGAAGGATGACACGCCCCCTTGATCGCCAGGGTGAACGGCGCGGCGTTGGGGGCAACCTTAATGAGGTAGGACTGGCCGCCTTGCAGATCGAACAGGCGGTTCAGGAATGAGCGCGGGTCGGATGGCGGCAGCCACATCAA
>JAKCAB010000648.1 GCA_021839785.1 bacterium
GTCGGCGCCCCGCCGATGGCCCGGCGCGGCGCGTCCGGCGCCCGGACGCCGGCGCGGAGCCGGCCGGTAAGCATTCTAGACATCTCTAATAGAGAGCATTAACAAAATGGAAAAGATGCGATTGCCCGCGATGGGGGCTTGTCGAAGGCCCTGATCCTTCGCTAATAAAGCCGGACGTGTTTTGCGAACAAAGCCGGCTTATTTTTTTCGCGGTCGCTGGACGACCGGCTTTCGGGGTGAAAATTGAACCCCTTGGGCGGACCGGGCGAGACGCAGGGCGCAGGGCGGGTCGCGGTTGACCGGCCCACCCTGAAGGCGCCCACGAGGCGGAATTTGCATGTCGGACATTTTTCCGAAATGGACCAATAAACTGCCGGCCTACCTCATCGTGGGGGGGGCCTTGGCGGGCTCGGCGGTGGTGGCCGGCGCGTGGTATTATTTCACCCCGAAATACACCCGCGTGGGCTACCAGCCCATCCAGCCGGTCAGCTTTTCGCACAACATCCACGTGGAACAGCTGGGCATGGACTGCCGCTATTGCCACACCGGGGTCGAGAAGTCCTACCACTCGAACATCCCGGCGGCGAGCACCTGCATGAATTGCCACAATCAGGTGCTCAAGGACGATCCCAAGCTGGAACTGGTGCGGGACAGCGCCGCCACCGGCAAGCCCATCCCGTGGGTGTGGATCCACAAGACGCCGGACTATGTGTATTTCAACCATTCCGTGCACGTGAACCGCGGCATCTCCTGTTTCCATTGCCACGGACAGATCAACAAAATGGACGAGGTGCAGCACGCCCAGCCGCTCAGCATGACCTTCTGCCTGGATTGCCACCGCAACCCCGCGGCCTTCATCCGCCCGGAGGAACAGGTTTACAACTTGAACTGGCAGCCGGACAACGCGACCAAGCAACTCGCCGACGGCAAGAAGTTGGTCGCGCAATGGAAGGTCCAGAGCCTCGAAAACTGCTCCACCTGTCACCGATGAAGACCGTTCCTCCTCCTTGTCCGGAACCGGAGACCGGCCCGAAGTATTGGCGTAGCCTGGAGCACCTGGCGGACACGCCGGCTTTTCGCGAATGGATGGAACGCGAGTTCCCGGAAGGCGCCAGCGAGTTCACCGATGGCGTGTCGCGCCGGCACTTCGTGCAGATCATGTCCGCGTCCTTCCTGTTGATGGGACTGGGCCTGACCACGGGTTGCCGGCGGCCCGAGGAGAAGATTCTTCCTTTCACGAAAATGCCGCCGGGCTACACGCACGGCGTGCCGCAGTATTACGCGACCTCGCGGCCTACTCGCGGCGGCGCGGTCCCGGTGCTGGTGAAGTCTTACGATGGCCGGCCCATCAAGATCGAAGGCAATCCGGAGCATCCGCTGAACCGGCGCGGCGAGGGCGAACCCGCCCGGCCGCATGGCGGCACGGATGCGTTGACCCAGGCGTCGATCCTGGATTTGTACGACCCTGACCGCGCGCAGCGCTTCACTTACAAGGGCGAGAACGTCGCGCGCGAAAAGGCGCTGGACGCCCTGGCCGCGGTGGGCAAGGAAGCGGAAGCCAAACAGGGCCAAGGCCTGTGTTTCCTGATGGGGCGGAGCAGTTCGCCTTCGCTCTGGCGGTTGGCGGGGCTGCTGCGGAAAAAGTTCCCGCAGGCACGAGGTTACATCCACGAGCCGGTGGATTTCGACGTTCACCGGGCTGCCGCGACGCTGGCCTTCGGCGGGCCGGTCAAACCGGTGTTCCACCTTGACGGGGCGCGGCGAATCCTGGCGCTGGACTGCGACTTCATCGGCGCCGAAGAAGACGCCTGGCAACTCATCCGCGGCTACGCGCAAGGCCGCAAGCTCAAGTCGCCCGAAGCCGACATGAGCCGGCTTTACGCCGTCGAGAGCCTGATGACGTTGACCGGGGCGAACGCCGATCACCGGTTGCGCCTGCCGTCGAGCCAGGTGTTGGCGCTGACCGCGGCGATGGTCGCGGATTTGCTCGAGCAGACCAAGGCGGCGGATGGCGCAGCCAGTGCGGGCGAAGTCGTCCAGGCGCTCCGCGACTTAGCCAAGAGCCTGCCCGCGGACGCGCAAAAGTGGGCGTCAGCCTGCCTCAAGGATTTGGCGGCCCATTCCGGTGAGGCGGTAGTGCTGGTGGGCTATCACCAACCGCTCGCGGTGCACGTCTTGGCCAACGCCCTCAACTTCCACCTGCAAGCCATCGGCAAAACGGTCTCGTTCGTGGCCGCGTCGGATGCGGGCGCCGGGTCGCTGGCGGACCTCGCCAAGGCGCTCAGCGCGGGCGAGGTGGAGACGCTGGTGATTCTCGGCGGCAACCCGGTGTACACCGCGCCGGCCGACCTCGATTGGGCGGCCACGCAGCGCAAGGCGAAGACCATCCTCCGGCTGGGCGACCACGAAGACGAGACCTTCGCGGTGAGCGACTGGCATCTGCCCGCGGCGCACTATCTCGAATCCTGGGGCGACGCGCGCACGCTCGACGGCACGCTGGTCTCGGTGCAACCGCTGATCGAGCCGTTGTTCGGTGGCATGACTGACCTCGAGGTGCTGGCGCGGATTGGCGGACTGCCTTCCTTCAAGCCGTACGACATCGTCCGCGAGACCTTCAAAGAATTCGTCCCCGGCGGCGATTTTGAGGAGGCCTGGAAACGTTTCCTTTTCGGCGGATTCCTGGCGGACAGCGCGGCGAAGGCGGTCAGCGTCACCAAGATCGATTGGGCTGCTGCGCGTTCGACGCTGGCTTCCGCCACGCCACTGGCCGCCCCCACGGCTCAGAGCCTCGAGCTCGTGTTCGTGCGCGACGCGAAGGTGGACGATGGCCGGTACAACAACAATGGCTGGTTGCAGGAATTGCCCGAGCCGATCACGAAGTTGACTTGGGACAACGCTTTCCTGGTCAGCCCGGCGACGGCGAAGGCCCTGGGCCTTTACCGCGTGGATCACGATTACGAGGGCCGCCGCACCTCGATGAAGACGTTCATGCCGGTGGCCAAGATCGAGTTGGGCGGTCGGACGCTTGAAGGACCAGTCTGGGTACAGCCGGGCATGGCGGATAACGTGGTGGGGCTGACGCTCGGTTACGGACGCCGGCTTACCGGTCGCGTGGGCCGCGGCTCCGGCTACAACGCCTATACCCTGCGGACCACCGCCGCGCCGTATTTGGCGGCGGGCGCGAAATTGACGTCGGCGGGCCGCGATTTCGAGATCGCCACCACGCAGAATCACTGGACGATGATGGGCCGGCCGATCATTCGCGAGGCGAACCTGGCCGAGTTCAAAAAGAACCCACAGTTCGCGCAGGCGATGAACACGCCCGCGCCGGATGGGCTGGGGCCGTTGTACCCGAATCCGCTCGACGCGCTGTCCGCGACCGCGATGCACCAGTGGGCGATGAGCATCGACCTGGGCACCTGCGTCGGTTGCTCCGCGTGCGTGGTGGCGTGTCAGAGCGAGAACAACATTCCCATTGTGGGCAAGGACATGGTCGGCCGGAACCGCGAGATGAGCTGGATCCGGCTGGACCGATATTACCTCGGTTCGGAAGACCACCCGCAGGTGGTGCAACAGCCGATGCTGTGCCAGCACTGCGAGGCGGCGCCCTGCGAAAACGTCTGCCCCGTCAACGCCACCGTGCATGATCCGGAGGGCCTGAACCTCATGGTCTATAACCGGTGCGTCGGCACGCGATATTGCTCGAACAACTGCCCGTACAAGGTCCGGCGGTTCAACTTCTTCGATTACAACCGCCGGCCGCTGGACCAGCTTTACCGCAGCCCGCTCACGTCCTTTACCGACGGCGAATGGGAGTTGAAGCGCTGGTTCAAGAATCCCGACCGCGGCAGCAAGGCGCAGGACGAATGGGACTTGCTCAAGCTCGCCCGCAATCCGGACGTGACGGTGCGCATGCGCGGCGTGATGGAGAAATGCACCTTGTGCGTCCAGCGCATCGAGCAGGCCAAGATCGCCCAAAAGGTCAAGGCGGGGCCGTCGGGCGACATCGAGGTTCGCGACGGCGCCATCCGGACCGCGTGCCAACAGGCCTGTCCGGCCGATGCGATCGTTTTTGGCAACCTGAAGGATCCGCACAGCGAAGTGGCCCAGGCGCGGGCTCACCACCGCACGTACATGGTCCTCGATTACCTGGCGACCAAGCCGCGCGTCACCTATCTGGCGCGCGTGCGCAACCCAAATCCGGAGATGCCGGACGCTTACGACCAGCCTTTGAGCACGAAGGAGTATCTCGACCACGGGGGGATGATGCACGGGGAAGGGGAAACCGCCGGCCACGAAGCCACCGCCGGTGCAGGCGGGCAGAAAGGAGCACACTGATGGGCGCCGCCACTAAAGTCGAAGTGCCCTGCGCCTGCCCGCCGCCGGAGTTGGAGCGCGTCCCGTTGGTCCAGAACAACCGCTCGATCGGCTGGATTTCCAACGCGGTGGCGGGCGTGGCCGAAGGCAAGACGCCCAAGTGGTGGTGGCCCGCGTTCGTCGTGAGCTTCACGATGATGTGCCTTTGCTTCGCGATGATCGCCTACCTCATGTCCACCGGCGTGGGCGTGTGGGGGCTGGGTCACCCGGTGATGTGGGGCTGGGCGATCGTGAATTTCGTGTGGTGGATCGGCATCGGCCACGCCGGCACGCTGATTTCGGCGATCTTGTTCCTGCTGCGCCAGCGCTGGCGCACCGCGGTCAACCGCGCCGCCGAGGCGATGACGATTTTCGCCGTCATGTGCGCCGGCATCTTCCCGGTCATCCACGTCGGGCGCATCTGGTTTGCCTGGTGGTTGTTTCCGATCCCCAACGCGAACAGCATCTGGCCGCAGTTCCGCTCCCCGCTGATGTGGGACGTGTTTGCGGTGTCCACCTATTTCACGGTGTCGCTGTTGTTCTGGTACATGGGTTTGATACCCGACCTGGCAGTGATGCGCGACCGGGCCACGACCAAGCTGCGCAAGTTTGCCTACGGCCTGTTCTCGCTGGGCTGGACGGGGTCGAACCGGCATTGGAGCAACTATGAAAAGGCGTATCTGATCCTGGCCGGTCTGAGCACGCCGCTGGTGCTTTCGGTGCACTCGATCGTGTCCCTCGACTTCTCGGTGTCGCAGCTTCCGGGCTGGCACACCACGATCTTCCCGCCGTACTTCGTGGCGGGCGCCATCTTCTCCGGGTTCGGCATGGTACTGACGCTGTTGATCCCGATCCGCAAGATTTGCGGGCTGGAGGACATCATCACCCAGCGCCACGTGGACCTGATGTGCAAGGTCACGCTCGCGACCGGCTCGATCGTCGGTTACGCGTACGGCATGGAAGTGTTCATCGCCTGGTACAGCGGCAACCCGTACGAGCGATATGCCTTCTGGAACCGCGCCTTTGGTCCGTACTGGTGGGGGTACTGGATCATGATCACCTGCAACGTCCTGCTGCCCCAATTGTTCTGGTTCAAGAAAGTCCGCCAGAACCTGGTGGTGGTGTGGATCCTTTCGATCCTGGTCAACGTCGGCATGTGGTTCGAACGGTTCGTGATTGTGATCACGACGCTGGCCCGCGAGTTCCTGCCGGCGAACTGGGGCTACTACACGCCGACGTGGGTGGACATCTGCACCTACCTGGGCACGTTCGGGCTGTTCTTCACCTTCTTCCTGTTGTTCATGCGATTCCTGCCCATCATCGCCATTGCGGAGGTCAAGGGCGTGACGCCGCAGGCCGACCCGCATCACCCGCTGGGCGGCGCGAAACTTGGAGGGCACCACTGATGAGCGAATCCGTTTCCAAGCCTTACGGGGTGATCGCCGAGTTCGAGAATCCCGCCGAAACGATGCACGCCGCGGAGAAGATTCGCGAGGCCGGCTTCGCGCGCTGGGACGTGTTCACGCCTTACCCGGTCCACGGCATGGACAAGGCGATGGGGATCAAGAACTCGAAGGTGGGTTGGTTTTCCTTCATTGGAGGCGTCACCGGCTACACGACCGGCATGCTGATGATCTGGTTCATGAACGCCTTCGATTACCGCATTCCGGTGGGCGGCAAACCATTTTTCAGCCCGTTCTCGGCGTTTCCACCGTCCTACGAACTGACGATCCTGTTCGGCGCGTTCGGCGCGTTGCTGGGGATGTTGTTTCTCAACCGCTTGCCGCGACTGCACCACCCGCTGCTGAAACACAAGCGCTTTGCGCTGGCAACGCACGACCGGTTCTTCGTGGTGATCGAGACGGACGATCCGCAATACCGCCCGGACGCCACGCGGCAGTTGCTCGAATCGCTGGGCAGCAAACGCATCGAGCTGGTGGAGGAATGACCATGCGCTACTTCCTTCTCGGTTTCCTCCTGGTGTGCGCGATGGTGGTGAGCGTCGCGGGCTTCCGCGGCAGCCTGAGCCGCCGGCCGCCGATCGAACTCTTTCCCGACATGGACCGGCAGGCGAAGTTGCGGCCGCAGTCTGCCGACGACTTTTTCCCTGACGGTTACAGTTCGCGGCTGCACGTGCCCAACACCGTTCCCCGGAGCCAGCCCGTGATGGTGGGCGGCAAGGCGGTGTATCCGTTCGAGGACAACCCGCTCAACACCGGGATGCAGCCGGGCACGACCAACTTCGTCGAAGTGAACCCGCTGCCGATCGACGCCGAACTGCTGGCCCGCGGCCAGGAGCGGTTCACCATCAACTGCCAGCCGTGTCACGGCGCCGGGGCCGACGGCAAGGGCGCCACCTCCAAACTGGGCATGGTGGTGATCGCCAACTTGCACGACCCGCGCATCGTCCGCCTGACCGACGGCGAAATCTTCAACACCATCACCTATGGCAAGAACCTGATGCAGAGTTACGCCATGAACCTCGAGCCGCGCGACCGCTGGGCCGTGATTGCCTACGTGCGGGCGCTCCAACTTGGTTGGCTGGCGACGGCTGACGAAGTGCCCGCCGGAACGTACGCGCCGTTGCCGTCGAGCACAGCGGGTACCACCAACGCCCCGCCACCCACAAATGCGCCACCGGCAACGAACCCACCGCCGGCAGCGAACCCACCGCGCTGACGCAAGCTTATGAGCGACTCTTCGCATTCGCCGCTGCTCTCTGACGGCCCGCTCGACGTGACCCGCTGGCGGAAGGTGCCGAACTTGCTGATTGGCGTCGGCGCGGTGGGCGCCTTGCTCGGCCTCGCGCTCAACCGCGTCCAGTTCGGCTATTCGTGGCTGGTGGCCTTCATGTTCTTCCTGAGCCTGGGACTGGGCGCGCTGTTCCTGGTGCTC
>JAKCAB010000664.1 GCA_021839785.1 bacterium
TGCGCGGCACGCCTGGGCCGTATCGTGGGCGAACGCGGCTGGTTGACTTCGCTGACGAACGGCGGGCCCATCGAGGCCGGACCGGCGAGCCTGTTCGACGAAATGAAGCTCAAGACCCGCGAGGTCGGTCCCGGCGGCAACAACCACCATGCTAACTGGCTCGAATGCATGCACACGCGCCAGGCGCCGAGTTGCAGCGAAGAACTGGGCCACCGCACTGCGACCATCGGCCACCTGACCAACCTCGCGTATTGGACCGGCCAATCGTTGAAGTGGAACCCGGCAACGGAGGCATTCGCAAACTGCGACGCTGCCAACCGGCTCCGCGCCCGCGCGGCGCGCCCCCTTCCGCCGCCCAGGTCAACACCCGCCTGAGCGGCAACCGCGTGCTCCGCGCAGCCGTGGCGGCCACCGGGAGCTTGTCAATGCCGGCGGCCGATTTAGCCTGCGCCCATGCCCGGCGCGCGCAAGCTCCCCCGAATCCAGGTCCATTGCCACCCGGTCACGCGCGAGCGCTGGCCCGACCTCGAACGCCTCTTCGGCGAACGCGGCGCCTGCGCCGGCTGCTGGTGCATGTGGTGGCGTCTGCCGGCGGCCCAATGGCGCGCCCAACGCGGCAAAGCCAACCGGCGGGCGCTCGAAAGACTTGTCCGCGCCGGCCCGCCACCCGGTCTGCTCGCTTACGTGGATGGCGAACCGGTCGGCTGGTGTGCGCTGGCGCCCCGGACCAATTACACCCGCTTCGCGAAATCTCGCACCCTCCAGCCTGTGGACGACCAACCCGTGTGGTCGGTGGTCTGTTTCTTCGTTGCGCGCGCGTTCCGGGACCGCGGCGTCAGCGGCGCGTTGCTGACGGCAGCCGCGGAATTTGCCCGCCGCCGCGGCGCCCACATTTTGGAAGGCTATCCGGTCGATCCGCAGTCGCGCCAGACGGACGCCTTCGTTTATACCGGCCTGGCCTCGCTGTTTCGCCGCGCCGGATTTGTCGAAGTGGCGCGCCGCTCTCCCACCCGGCCGATCGTGCGGTTGGCTCTCCGCTCGAACTGACTTATGCGCTCTCGATACCTGCTTTCGCTTTCTTTCCTCGTGCTCGGTTTGGCTGCTGGCCTCACGCCAGTGCGAGCCGCCGACGCCACCAAGCGCCAACAACTCCTGGCCGACTTGCGCCGGATGCTGCCGAAAAGCGCGCCGTGGGAGGACTGGCTCCAGCGCACCGGCGAACTGCCGCCCGATTTCGACACCCTGCCCGGCGTGGCGGAGTTGCCGAATCCGCTCCGCTTCGAAAACGGCCAGCCGGTGAAATCGCGCAAGCAATGGCGCCAGCGCCGCGACGAGCTGTTGACGCTGTTCCAGCATTACATCACCGGCACCGTGCCGCCCGCGCCCGGCAACGTGCGCGCGACCGTAAGTCGCGAGCACGCGGAGAACGGCTCACGGATTCGCGAATTGACACTGGAGTTCGGCCCGGAACACGCGGCCAGACTCGGCGTGGAACTGCTAATCCCGCCCGGCAAAGGCCCATTCCCGGTGTTCATCACCCAGGACAATCACCGGCGCTGGGCGCTCATCGCGCTCAGCCGGGGCTACCTGGGTTGCGTCTATGCCGGCGCGGATTCGCACGACGACACCGGCGCCTGGACGAAGCTCTGGCCGGACTTCGATTGGACGAAGCTCACGCGCCGCGCCTGGGCGGCCAGCCGTTGCATCGATTATTTGGAGACCCTGCCCGAAGTGGACCGGGCGCGGATCGCGCTCACCGGGCACTCGCGAAATGGGAAGACTTCGCTGATCGCCGCCGCCTTCGACGAGCGGATCAGCGCGGTGATTTCGAGCAGCTCCGGCGCCGGCGGCGCGTGCACGTGGCGGCTGTTTTCCGAGACAGAATTCGGCGAGGGCATCGAACTCATCACGCGCAGTTTCCCGGACTGGCTGCACCCGCGGCTGCGGTTCTTTGTCGGGCGCGAGAACAAATTGCCGATCGACCAGCATGAACTCATCGCCTGCATCGCGCCGCGCGCCGTGCTGATTTCCACCGCGCTCAACGACAACGTGGAAAGCGTCTGGGCCGTCGAGCAAACCCGGCGCGCGGCCCTGCCGGCCTTCAAGCTCACGGGCGGCGCGGACAACCTGAACCTCCGTTACCGGCATGGCCATCACCCAACCGACGCCGAGGACATCGAGAGTTACCTGGACTGGCTGGATGGGAAATTTGGCCAGTCCAGACGCCGCATCGCCGACCCGCCGATTCTTCCGACTTACGAAGACTGGCTCCAAGCGAGCGGCGAGCGGATTAAGCCACGCGAGTTTCCGAAGCGCGGGTTGGACGATCTGCTGCGCGCGCCCGACGGCTCCGCCGTCACCGCCGCTACGTGGCCGCGGAAACGCGAGGAAATATTGGGTCGCGTCGAACAAATGCTCGGCACGCCGCCGCCGCGGGCCAGCGATCCGTCTGGCGATTACGGCGCGGAATCCAAACCGGTGGCGGTCCTGCTCGGTCGCGACTCGGTGCCGGCGCGCGTGGTCAAGCAAGGCCTCAGCTTCGGGAACTACGTGGCCGGCGATTTGTATTTCCCGACGAACGTGGCCGGCACCGATCGCCGGCTGCCGGCGTTCATCTGGCTGCACCCGATCTCGGTCTCGAACGGCTACGCGGCGGGATACCGTCGCGGCGAGCAGCCATTCCTGGCGTTGACGCGCAGCGGCTATGCGGTGTTCGCGTTCGACCAGATCGGGAACGGCAACCGCCTCGAGGAAGTGCGCAACTTTTATCGGCGTTACCCGCATTGGTCGCTGCTGGGCAAGACGGTGAGCGACGTTTCGGCGGCGGTGGACGCGCTGTCGGCGAATCCTCACATCGACCCCGCGCAAATCTACGTGGTCGGGTACGGCACCGGCGCGTTCGCCGCGCTACACGCCGGGGCGCTGGAGCCCAGGCTGGCGGGCGTGATCGCGGTCGGCGGGCTTACACCGCTACGCTGGGACACGGCCGCGACGGGCACCGGCGGCGTGGCGCGGTGGTCGCGCTGGCTGCCGTTGGTGCCGCGATTGGGCGCATTCGTCGGCGAGGAGGCGCGCATCCCGTACGACCTCCACGAACTGATGGCGTTGGTGGCGCCGCGGCCGGTGCTGGTGATCACGCCGGGCGTCGATTACCAAAGCACTTTCGAGTACCTCCGCGCGGCGGTGACGGAAGCGCGGAAGGTGTTCACCCTGCTGGGCAAGCCCGAAGGTTTGGTCTTTCAGCGCACCGACGACTACAACCATTTTTCGCCCGAACTGGTCTGGTGTCTGTGTGGCGTGGAGACGATCCACTGAGCCAGCGCTTCGCAATCGAATGGGATCGCACGCGGCTCGCGTGCTCCCCAATCCGAGATTCTCCCTGCCTCTGTGGCTGCGCTCGTAAGAGCGCGGTACGCTTCGCAACGGAACAGCGCGCGATCAAGAAACACCCGCCGGCTGACGCCGGCAGCCAGAGGGACCGCACGCGGCCCGTGTGCGTTTCGACGGCTCGCCGGAACCTCGGACTCCCCCAACGCCGCCAAGCCATGCGTGCCGGCGGGATGGCCGGGCCCGGCGAAGCGGGACGTTCAGCTTTTCCAGTCGAATGCGCGCTTCTTGAGCGCGTAGAGGTAGCCGACGAAGAGAATTCCCAAGAAGGAAACCATCGCGAAGAAGATCATGTTCGCCGTCGCCGGATCGGCCAGCAACTTTCGGTACACGACCGCCCACGGGTACAGGAACACGACCTCGATGTCGAACAGGATGAACAGCGTCGCCACAAGGTAGAACTTCACCGACAGCCGGGGCGTGCCGGAACCGATCGGGATGATCCCGCACTCGTACGGTGTGTCCTTGATGCGCGAGCGCCCGGCCGCCTTGCCGAGCAGGTGAGACAACACGAGCATTCCGCCGGTGACGACTGCGGCGAGAATCACCAGGATCAAAACGGGGACGTACTGCGCCAGTTGCGAATCCACGCGCGGAAATTAAGAATGGCCCGCCCCCGCGGCAAGCGGAAAGCCTTGAACGGCCACGGGGACGCTGAGACACAGAGATCGAATTGGGAACTCAGGAAACTGCCAACCACAATCATTGGCTTCCGGCTTTCCTGAATTCCAAATTCAACCTCCTCCGCGCGTCAGTGCCTCCGTGGCTGAAGGGGGCACGGCTCGACGGTGCCTCGCCCCACCACGCCGGACGATGCCTCGCGCCCCAAGCCCCGCGCCTCCTCGCTCACACCGCGTACTTGGCCACGATCTCCGGCGGCAGCGGCGTCGCTCGGCCGGTCGCCAAGTTCACCAGCGTAAAGTCCGCCCAGCCATTGGCGGCGAGTTTGGCAGAATCGCGCTTGAGAATCTCGAACTCGACCCGCACGCCGTCCTTGTGGAACTCCTCGATCCAAGTGCGCACCACGAAGCGCTCGCCCAACTTCAGCGGGCGCTTGTACTCGACGTGCGAAGTGCGCGTGAACCAGCCCAGCCCGTGCGCCAGGAACGCTTCCATGCCCATGCCGTAGCAGCGCTCCATCTGGTCGTAGCGCGCCGCGAGCACGTAGTCGAAATACCGGCTGGCGTGGACGTGCGCGTTCATATCCAGGTCGTCGGGCCGGACCTGCATTTCGCTCTCGAACCGGCGGCGGCCGGGCGTGACGGCTGCGGTGGCGTTCATGGTCGGTTTGCGCGGACGGCCAGTAAGTAGCGCACGCGGGCCGGGCTGTCACCTTTGGCCTTGTTCGCCGCCGGAAGTGGTGCCATGAGTCCCTTGAAACTGGAAACCGCGGCGACGCGAAACCATGAACAACGCACATCGACTGCTCCGCTTTCTCGCCGGGCTTTTCGCCGTCGCCACCGCGCTTGCGCAAGGTACGGTGGCGTTCGCAAACTACAATGGAAATGGCATCAACGCGCCGGTCTATGACACCGACGGCGTCACCAAACTGGGGAGTGCGTTCTACGCCCAGCTCTACGCCGGGCCAACCGCCGACAGCTTGGCGCCGGCGGGCATACCGATTCGCTTCAAGGATTATCAGGGAAAACCCACCGGCTATTTCATTGGCGGCAAAGTCGCCATTCCGAGTGTGGCCGAAGGTACCGTGGCTTATTGTCAGGTCCGGGCCTGGCCGGTCTGCGCCGGCGAAAGCTTCGAAGCAGCCCAGGCGGGTGGCGCTCGGTGGGGCGTTTCGAACGTCCTCCGGCTTGGGACTGGCGGCGACCATTTGGACCCGCCATTGATCCCTGCACCCCTCACCGGACTAGCCAGTTTCACCTTGGTGCCTGAACCGGGCACGGCTTCGCTGCTCATGGCCGGCTTCGGTGGCTGGTTCCTCTGGCGCCATACCAAGGCAAAATCTCGCGCAACTTCAAACTCAGATCGTCGCCCAACTCCATGAAACTTGCGGTCACCTTCGCCGGGCTGTGCCTGAGCGCCACCGCGCTGGCGCAAGGCACGCTGGACTTCCGCAACTACAACCCCAGCCAGGGCCTCGACGTGCCGTTTTGCGATCCGCGCACCGGCGAGCGGCTCGGCACTGCCTGGTACGCGCAGCTCTACGCCGGCTCCATGCCCGACAGCCTCGCGCCGGTCGGCGCGCCGGTTTTTTTCAAGGACTCCCCGGCCAGCGGCGCAGGCACCGGCTACGCCGTGGGCGGCAAGGTGTTCGTCCCCACGGTGGCCGAAGGCGCTCAGGCTTACGTGCAATGGCACGCGTGGGAGGTGGCCGGCGGCAGCAGTTTCGAGGCAGCGCAGGCGGCCGGAAAAGCCTTCGGCGTCGCGCCCGTGATTGTCGTGACCACCGGCGGGGACAATCTTTCGCCGCCCGCGGTGCCTGCGCCGTTGACGGGCCTCCAGGCGTGGACCTGCATTCCCGAGCCGGCGCCGGCCTGGCTGCTCTTGGTCGGCAGCGGCGCCTGGTTCTGCTGGCGCCAAACCGCGGCCAAGCGCCGCTCAACGCCAAACACAATTCACCACCAAATCCCAAGAAATCCATGAAACTCCCGCTCATCCTCGCTGGATTGTGCCTCGCCGCCCCCACGCTGGCGCAAGGCGTGTTAAAGTTCTCCAACTACAGCACCGTGGACGGCATCATCGCGCCGGTTTTCGACTCGGACGGCGTGACGCGGTTGGGTTCGGCTTACTATGGCCAGTTGTACGCCGGACCTGCGGAATCGAGCCTCGCCCCGATCGGCTCTGCCATTCCGTTCAAAGACGCTGGCAACGTGGGCTCAGGGTTCATCATCGGCGGCTCAGTCACAGTTCCGACCGTGCCTGACTATTCCAAAGCCTTTGTCCAATTGCGCGCGTGGGAGGCCAGTGGCGGAACCTCGTTCGAAGCGGCTCAGGCCGCGAGCAGCAAGACCGGCGAGTCGCCGGTGTTCCAAGTTGTCGTGGGCTCGCGCTGGATAGGGCTTCCCGCGCCATTGACCGGTCTGCAGAGTTTCGCGCTCGTCCCCGAGCCGGCGCCGGCGTGGCTGCTGGCGGTGGGTCTGGCCGCATTCGCTTTAGCGCGGCGGCAAGGCTGAAAGGTCAGGGCCAGGATCGCGCTGTCGTCGGCCAAAACCATCGGGGGCGAAACCCGAAAACCGAATTTCGAAGACCGAAGGAAGACCGAAGCCCGAAATCCGAAAGGTCGAAACGCGTCACCCCACCGCGCGGGTTTCAGTTTTCGGATTTGCTTCGGCTTTCGAGCTTCGGCTTTCGGCTTTTCCCGGCAGCCACGACTTGCCCGGACTTCAGCGCAACTCCGGGGCAACGCGGGCGGCGATTTCCAAGTTGCGAGGCGGCGAAACGCGTGCTTCGCTTTGAGCCGTTAACACCGCCGTCGTCCAAAACTGAATCGCTCGAAACCGAGTTTATGAAGACGCACCCCGCGAATCCCTCGTCCCCGAACCGCCGCGAATTTCTCACCCGCTCGGCCGCGCTGCTGGGCGCCGCCTGGCTTGGGCCCGTCGCCCTGCCGGCCGAGGCCAAGCGCACCCACGCGGACCAGGTCACGCTCGGCCGCACCGGCGTCCAGTGCAGCCGCCTGGGCATGGGCACCGGCACCAACAGCGGCCAAGTTCAGCGGGCGCTCGGCAAAGACACGTTCACCAAGCTGGTCCATTACGCCTATGACCAGGGCATCACCTACTTCGATTGTGCCCAGAGCTACGCCACCTTCGAGTGGCTCGGCGGCGCCATCAAGGGCCTGCCCCGCGAGAAACTGTTCATCCAGTCCAAGATCGGCGGCC
>JAKCAB010000374.1 GCA_021839785.1 bacterium
TAAATTGCCATAGAACCGACCGCCGCGAGGCCCACGCCATGAAAGAGTTGAGGAACGATCTCTCACGCCAAGATCCGAGGCCGTCGTTTCGTCAACCGTCCCGCCGCCGCTTCCTGCGGCCGGGGGGGCCAAGCCAAAGGGCGTGGGCCGTCGCGATCATGCTAACAGCGCTCACGCTGGTTGGGTCGCGACCCGCCGAGGCCGGCTCGATCTTGCGCGAAGTCTGGGAGGGCATTCCCGGCACGGCAGTCTCCGATCTGACGAGTTCGCCGGATTACCCGGATCATCCGACCTCGACGAACTACGTCACCGACCTCTTCGAGGCGCCGACCGACGTGTTGGAAAATTACGGCCAGCGGATGCACGGCTATGTCATCGCCCCGAGCACCGGCGATTACACGTTCTGGATCGCCTCCGACGACGGCGGCGAGCTATGGCTGAGCACCGATTCCAATCCGGCCAACAAGAAACTCATCGCCTACGTCGCCGGCTGGACGTCGTCGCGCCAATGGACGAAAGAGGCCAATCAACAATCCGCGCCGATCCGCCTCGAGGCCGGCAAGTCTTACTACATTGCCGCGCTCCAAAAGGAGGGCGGCGGTGGCGACAACCTGGCCGTGCGCTGGCAGGGGCCGAACGGCCTCGACGAAGCGCCGATGCTGGCCACTCACTTGTTGCCTTACGGTGTGGCCTTCACGCCACCGATCATCGCCGAGCAACCCACCAACACCACCGCCATCGAAGGTCAGATGGCCACCTTCAGTGTGCAAGTCAGCAACGCCGACTTGCTGAGCTATCGCTGGCAGCGTAACGGCGCGGACATTCCGGGCGCTTCGGGCGCGATCTTGAACTTCGGCCCGGTGACGATGGCCGACCAGAACGCGCGCTTTCAGGCCTTCCTTACCAATAACCTCGGCTCCACCAACACCGACGTTGCGATCCTGACGGTCTTGCCCGACACGGAGAAGCCAACGCTCGTCGCGGTCCAAAACGAGGGGCAAAACCAGGTCCGCGTGACGTTCAGCGAAGCGCTCGCCGTCCCCGGCGCCACGAACAAGGCCAATTACGCCCTGGACAAAGGCGTTACCATCACCAGCGCCGCGTTCGGTCCGAACTTCAGCACCGTGCTGTTGACCACGAGCACGCTCAGTTACGGCCAGACCTACACGCTGACGGTCAACAACGTCACGGACCGCGCGGCGCAGCCGAACGCCATCCTTCCCGGCACGCAATTCCAGTTCACCGCGGTCCAGTTTTTCCCCACCGCTGTGGGAAATCCGACGGTCGCCGGCAGCATCGACTACGTGCCCGGCGGGGTGGACGTGACCGGCGCGGGCGCGACCATTGGCGGGACCAGCGATCAGTTCCAGTTCGGCTGGCAGCAGCGCGACGGCGATTTTGACCTTCAACTGCGGGTGGCGAACCTGAGCACGCCCGACCCGTACGGGCGCGCCGGCTTCATGGCCCGCGAGTCGCTGGAGGCCAACGCGCGGTTCGCCGGCATTTTTGCTTCTTCGCCGGAACTGGGCTGCTTTTTCGAATCGCGCGCCAGCGCCGGCGCCAAGGCGACGGTCGTGGCGCCCACCGGTGGGTTCCCGGCGAACTACCCTTACACCTGGCTGCGACTTCAACGATCGGGAGCGCAGTTCACCGGCTATGCGAGCTTCGATGGCCAAAGTTGGACCTCCCTGGGATCGGCGAACCTGTCGGGGTTGCCGGCCCGAATCTACGTCGGCTTCGCGGTGTCGGGCGATACCGCGACCGCCGCGGCGACCGGCCAGTTTCGCGACTTGTCCAACACGCAGAGCACGGCGGTCGCGCCCTTGCCCGCGCCACGCGAGCCGCTCGGCCCGTGCAGCCGCGCCACCGGCATGGTTTTCAGCGAAATCATGTACAAGCCGACGCCACGAACCGATGGCCGGAACCTCGAATTCGTCGAACTCTACAACGCCCGCACCGTGTTCGAAGACCTCACCGGCTGGCGGATCAGCGGCGCCATCGACTACCGGTTTCCGGACGGCTTCAGCCTCCCTGCCGGCGGATTCGTGGTGATCGCCGCCGCGCCGGACGACCTCAAGGCGGTCTATGGCCTCACGAACGTATTGGGTCCGTACACGAACGCGCTCCCCGCCAGTTCCGGCACGCTGCGCCTGCGCAACAACCGCGACGCCATCCGGCTGGATTTGACGTACTCCGACGATCCGCCTTGGCCCGCGGCGGCCGACGGCGCCGGGCACTCGCTCGTGTTGGCGCGACCCAGCCTCGGCGAAGCCGATCCCGCGGCGTGGACGGCCAGCAGCTTGATCGGCGGCTCGCCGGGCACGCTGGACCCGGTCGTGCCGTCGCCGCTGACAGCCGTGGTCATCAACGAATTCCTCGCCCACACGGACCCGCCGGACATCGATTACCTCGAGCTTTACAACCACAGCAACGCGAGCGTGGACATTTCGGGTTGCTGGCTCAGCGACACGCCGGCGACCAACCGCTTCCGCATCCCCGACGGCACCGTGCTGCCGCCCCGCGGCTTTCTGGCCTTCGACTCCAACCAGCTCGGCTTCCGCCTCAACGCTGCCGGCGAAACGCTTTACTTCGTCAACCCCACCGCCACGCGTGTGCTCGATGCCGTCCGCTTCGGACCGCAGGAAAATGGAGTCTCTTCCGGCCGCTACCCGGACGGCGATTCCACTATCCGCCGTTTATCCCGCTCAACTCCCGGCGCTGCCAACGCACCGTGGCGACAGGAGGCGGTGGTCATCAACGAAATCATGTATGACCCAATCTCGGGCAACGAGGACGACGGTTACGTGGAGTTGTACAACCGCACCGCCAGTCCGGTGGACCTGAGCGGCTGGGAGTTCAGCCAAGGCATCGAGTTCACGTTCCCGACCAACACCACCCTGGCTGCGGGCGGCTACCTGGTGGTCGCGAAAAATGCGGCGCGCTTGCGGGCGAACTACCCGCAACTCACCTCGCAGAACACGTTGGGCGATTTCAGCGGCAACCTCAGCAACGACGGCGAACGCCTGATGCTCACCCGACCGCATGCCCTCGTGAGCACGAACAGTCAGGGGGCGCTGACGACCAACCTGATTCACATCGCCGTGGCCGACCAGCGGTACGGCGTCGGCGGTCGGTGGGGGCAGTGGGCCAAAGGCGGCGGCTCGAGTTTGGAATTGATCGACCCGAACGCCGATCCGCTACGCGCGGCGAACTGGGCGGACAGCGACGAGACCGCCAAGGCGCCGTGGACCGTCGTGGCCGTGACGAACCGCCTCGACAACGGCAACACCAGTTTTTCGCCGAACCGGCTGCGCATCGCGATGCAAGGCGCCGGCGAGTGTCTCGTCGATGCCATCGAAGTCTTCCGCGACGGCACGGTGACCAACCTGCTGGCCAACGGCGATTTCGAGTCGGGCGCCACCGGCTGGACCTTTTCCGGCAACCACAGTCTGTCGGCGGTGGAAACCACGGGCGCGGTCAGCGGCGCGAATTGCCTGCACGTCCGCGGCCAGGACGACGGCGATACCGGCGTGAACAGCATCCGCACGGTTGTGAAAACCGGTTTGACCCAGAACAACACCGGCGTCATCCGCGCGAAGGTGCGGTGGCTCAAAGGCTGGCCGGAAGTCTTGTTCCGGCTCCAAGGCAATTACCTCGAACTCCCGGCGCGCATGGACGTGCCGACCAACCTGGGCACGCCCAGCCAGCCGAACAGCCGGCGTGTCGCCAACGCCGGCCCGGCCATCTTCGCCGTGAACCACTCCCCTGCCCTGCCGTCCGCCAACCAAGCGATCGTCGTCACTTGCCGGGTCTCGGATCCCGACGGCATTGACACGGTGCGCCTGCAGTACCGCGTCGATCCCAACGCCACGCTGAGGACGATCGTCATGCGCGACGACGGCGTGGGCGGCGACGCGATTGCCGGCGACGGCGTTTACAGCGCGACCATCCCCGGCCAGTCAAGCGGCGCCTTGGTCGCGTTCCGGATCACCGCGCAAGACCAGGCCAACCCCGCGGCGAGCACAGTGTTTCCGGCGGGTGCACCGGCACAGGAGTGTCTGGTGCGCTGGAACGACACCGTCCCGTTCGGCACGTTTGCGCATTATCACCTTTGGAGCACCACTGCCACGGAACAGGCGCGGGCGCGGTCGATCGGCCTCGACAACACCTGGCGCGACGCGACGCTGGTGTGCGGCAATTTCCGCGTCATCTACAACGCCGGTTTCCGCGACAAAGGCAGCCCGTACCATTCCGGTTTTGGCGACATTGTCGTGCAAGTGCCGGAGGACGATCTGTTGCTGGGCACGACCGAGCGCAACTTCGCCTCGACCGGCAATGGCGGACCGGAAGAGACCGACATCCGCAGCCAGCTCGCGGCGTGGCTCGCGCAAAAACTGGGCCTTCCGTATCTGCACGCCCATTACCTGCGGCTCTATCGCAATGGCGGCTTGTTCCGGAGCGTGTGCGAGGACTTGGAGGTGCCCAACCGCGAATACGCGCGGCGTTGGTTTCCCGAAGGCGAACGCGGCGACTTCTACAAGCTCTCGGTGTGGTTCGAGTTCCAGGACAATAATCTGAATTTCAATTCGATCGGCACCACCTTGGAGCGGTTTCTCACCGTGAACGGCGCTTACAAGACCGCGCGTTACCGCTGGAACTGGGAGCGCCGCCCCGATGGCGGCACGGCCAACAACTACACGAACGTGTTCGATCTGGTCGCCGCCGCCAACGACACCTCCACGAATTACACGGCGCGGATGCTGGCGCTGGCGAACATGGAAGAGTGGATGCGCGTCTTCGCCTACAACCGCATCATGGGCAACTGGGATGCCTGGACCTACAACGTGGGCCAGAACATGTACGCGCTCAAACAGCCGGGGTATCCGTGGGAGCTCATTCCGTGGGACATCGACTTCACCTTTGGACTGGGCGACGGCTCGAGCGCCGCGCTGGGCGCCGGTTCATTCGGCGGGAACGGCCAGGATCCCATCGCCAACCGCATCTACGACAACGTCACCTTCAAACGAATGCTCTGGCGGGCTTACTTGGACGCGGTCAACGGGCCGCTGCTCGCGGTCAACTACAAGCCGCAGATCGACGCCCGCCGGGCCGCGCTCGTGAAAAACGGCGTGACCGACGCCGCCGACCCACGCGGCATCAGCACTTACATCGAGCAACGCCGGAGCTACATCCAGCGCCTGCTGACTTCGAATGACGCCAAGCAGTTCGCCCTCACTTCCAATGGCGGGGACGATTTCGTTTCGGCCACGCCCACCACCACCTTGCAAGGCACCGCACCGTTCGCCGTGGCCACGATCGAAATCAACGGCGTGCCGTATCCGCTGAGCTGGTTCAACGTGACGACCTTCCGCGTCAACGTGCCGCTGCCGCTGGCCACAAACACGCTCGTCCTGGTCGGCAAGGATCTGCGCGGGCAACCGGTGCCCGGCGCCACGGACACCATCACGGTGACCTACACCGGCGCCATCCCGCGCGCGCAGGATTTTCTCGCCCTCAACGAAATCCATTACAACCCGCTGGAGCCGGACGCCTCGTTCGTCGAGCTTTACAACCGGTCTGGCAGCGTGCCGTTCGACCTTTCGGGATTCCGCTTCAACGGCCTGGGCTACACCTTCCCCGCGGGCGCGATCATCCAACCCAACAGCTACCTCCTGCTGGTGAAAGACCGCGCCGGCTTTGCGAAGGCTTACGGCGCCACGATCTCGATTTTCGACGAATTCCCCGGCGCGCTCGACAACGGCGGCGAACACCTGGAGTTGGTCCAACCCGGCGCCACGCCTGCCGAGGACGAGCGCATTTGCGACGTCCGTTACGACAACCACCTGCCCTGGCCCACCAACGCCGCCGGCTACGGGCCGTCGCTGCAACAGATCGATGCCGCGCAGGACGGCTACCGCGTCGGCAACTGGGCCGCCACCGCCACGAACGACTTGAACCGCGTCACGCCCGGCCGCGCCAATGCCACGCTGCAAACGCTCGAGCCGTTCCCGCCGGTTTGGATCAACGAAGTCCAACCGCTCAATTCCGGCGCCTTCAAGGACAATGCCGGCCAGGCCGATCCGTGGATCGAGCTTTACAACGCCGGCACCAATTCGATTGATCTCTCGCCGTACTATCTCACCGACAACTACACCAACCTCACTCGCTGGCAGTTCCCCGCCGGCACGATCATCGAACCACGCGCCTTCCTCACCGTCTGGGCCGACGCCCAGCCGGCGCAGACCACCGCCCCGGCGTTGCACACCAACTTCCGGCTGAGCAGCACCAACGACTCCGTCGCTCTCGTCCGCTTCCAAGGCTCGCCGGCCACGGCAGCGGTCATGGACTACCTCGACTTCCCGCCCATGTCGGCCGGACTCAGTTACGGAAACTTCCCCGATGGCGAGCCGCGGCACCGCCAGTTGTTCCAGCACGTCACCTTGGGCGGGACGAACGACGCCGTCTGGCCGCCGGTCGCGGTCACCATTAACGAGCTCTTGGCCGCGAACACCAAGACGTTGCTCAACCCAGCCAGCGGCAAATACGACGACTGGTTCGAGCTTTACAATGCCGGCAGCAGCGCCGTCGATCTCGGCGGCTACACCCTCACCGACGACCTCGGCAATCCCGGCCGGTTCGTTGTCCCCGTCGGACGCACGATTCCGGCGCACGGCTTCCTGCTGGTATGGGCTGACAACCTCTCGGCATCCAACCAGGCTGGCGCCGACCTCCACGCTAATTTCAAGCTCGCCAAGGACGGCCAGGACCTCGGTCTGTTCGCCCCATCCGGGGCGCAGGTGGACGGCTTCACCTACGGCGCGCAAACCAACGACGTCAGTGTAGGCCGCTACCCTGACGGCGCGGAACTGCCGCTGCTGACCCTCGACAAAGCCACACCCGGCGCGACGAATTACCTGGCCGGTGGCAACCGCCCGCCCGTGTTCGCACCGCTCGCCACGCAAACCGCCACGGAAGGCACCCAACTTCGTTTCACTGTCAGCGCGACCGATCCCGACGCCGGCCAGCAGGTCAGTTACGGCTTGGGCGCCGACGCGCCGCTTGGTGCCGAGATCGAGCCGGCCACCGGCGTGTTCGCCTGGACGCCGGGTGAAGCCGACGGGCCGGGCACGGTCGCATTCACGCTGCGGGCCACCGACAATGGCACGCCGGCACGGACCAGTTCATTGGGCGTTACCGTCGTGGTCAACGAAG
>JAKCAB010000627.1 GCA_021839785.1 bacterium
GCGAAATTGAACATCACGGTGATGCTGGGCGGGCCTTCCGCGGAGCGCGAAGTGTCGTTGCGCTCGGGCGCGGCGGTGGCGGCGGCCTTGCGCGAACTGGGGCACGCAGTCACGGAGTTGGATCCCCAACCGGGGCGCTGGCAACTGCCGGCCGGAACGGAGGTCGTGTTCCTGGCCTTGCACGGCACGTACGGCGAAGACGGCACGGTGCAGCGCGAACTGGACTCGTTGGGCGTGCCTTACACCGGTTGCAACGCCGAGGCTAGCCGGGTGGCCTTCGACAAAATTCTCACCAAGCAGCGTTGTCTCGCGGCCAGTGTGCCCACGCCGCGGTACGAGGTTTTCCGCGCGGCGATCGCTGCCTGGCCGGATGGTTGGCGCCCGCCGGTGGTGCTCAAACCCGCGCGGCAGGGCTCCAGCGTCGGCCTTGAATTTGTCGAGCGCTCCGAGGATTTGCCGACCGCGCTGGCGCGCGCGCTGGGCCACGACCAGGAAGTGCTGATGGAAGAACGCATCGCCGGCATGGAAACCACCGTGGGCATCCTGGACGGCGTGCCGCTGCCGGTGGTGGAAGTGCAGCCGCGGAGTGGCGGCTACGATTACACGAACAAGTACACCGCCGGCAAAACCGAGTATTTCTGCCCCGCCCGGCTCAGCCCGGAAACGACCGCGGCCGTGCAGGCGGCGGCGCTGGGCGCTTACCGGGCGGTGGGCGCGCGCGATTATGCGCGCGTGGACGTGATGGTTTGTCAGGACGGACGACCCTTTGTCCTGGAAGTGAACACGCTGCCGGGCATGACGGCGCTGAGCCTGTTGCCGAAGGCGGCGGCGGCGGCGGGGCTGGCGTTTGGGCCGCTGTGCCAGCGATTGGTTGATTTGGCGCTGCGCCGCCGACCGGCGGCCAGGCAAAATTGATTATGTGGTGGCGACGGCATCGCAACAGCCGGCGGACGCGGCGCGCGGACGTGCTTCGCGTCAAAGCCGCGGTCAAGCGGCAGCCTCATTGGGGGCGGCGCGTGGTCGTGGCGTTGCTGGTGGCCATCGGCGCCACGCTGGCGATGCACACGGCGCTGCGGTCCTGGACTTCGGTGCGCGACGATCTGTTGCTCTCCAATCGCTTTTTCAGCCTGCAGACGATCGAGGTGAACACGAACCTGATCTGGCTGACGCCGCAGCAAATCCTCGCGTGGGCGAACGTCCGCGTGGGCGACAACCTTCTGGCATTGGACCTGGACCGCATCAAACGCGACCTGGAACTGGTGCCGCAAGTCGAGGAGGCGGCGGTCGAGCGGGTGTTGCCGCATGTGCTCAGCATTTGCGTGCGCGAACGCCAGCCGCTCGCGCAAGTGCGGGGCGTTTATGCCGATCGTGGCCAGCTTGTGCCGACGGTGTTCTTCCTGGACGCCCACGCCCGCGTGATGCCGCCGCTGGCCGCAGGCCGGCCGGACCTTCAAGCCGCCTACGCGTCTTTGCCGGTGATCTCCGGCCTGGACAACCGCAGTCTGCGCGTAGGCCGCGACCTGCCTTCGCCGGGTGTGCGCGCGGCGTTGAACCTGGTTCAAGTTTTTCCGCATTCGCCATTGGCCGGCCAGGTGGGCCTGAGCAGCCTGGACGTGGCGGAGCCGGACATCGTCCAGGTCACGACGGACCGCGGCGCGGAAATTCGTCTGCCGCTCACGCAACTCGACTGGCAATTGCAGCGCTGGCGGCTCGTGCACGACGCCGTGGCCCGGCTGGGCCACACCATCCGCTGGCTCGACCTTTCCATGACCAACAACTGTCCGGTGCTCTGGGAAACCGGGGAGCCGGAACCGCCGGCGCCGCCCCCGCGGCCGGTGGAAACCACCTTCAACGGAGGCAGGCATGTTTGACCCCGCACCCCAACTCGTGGTCGGTTTGGAGATCGGCACCAGCAAGGTTTGCGCCGTGGTGGGCGAACTGGGCGCCGAGGGTTCCTTGAGCATCATCGGCCTCGGCCAGGCCCGGTCGCGTGGCGTCCGCAAAGGCGAGATCGTGGACACGACCGCCGCTGCCGAGGACGTGCGCACCGCCATCGCCGAGGCCGAGCAGATGGCCGACGCGGAAATCCGCAGTGTCTTTCTGGGCGTCTCCGGCGCGCACCTGCAAGGTTGCGACAACCGCGGCCGGCACAACATCCCTTCGCACGATCGCGAGATCATGGACGAAGACGTGCAGGACGTGGTCCGCAACGCCAAGGCGATCAACCTCCCGGCTGACCGGCATGTCATCCACGTGATCCGGCAACATTTCATCGTGGATGGCCAGGAAGGCATCATCAATCCGGTGGGCATGCTCGGCGCGCACATGGAGGTGGACGTTCACGTCGTGCACGGCATCACCAACCGCCTGCAAACGCCCATCCGCGTCGTCAAGAGCCTCCAGCTTGAGGTCGAAAACATCGTGTTCAACGGCATCGCCTCCTCGCTGGCCGTGTTGACGGCGGCGGAAAAAGAGCGGGGCACGTTGGTCATCGACCTGGGCGCCGGCATCACCGAGTTCACGGTCTATGCCGACGGCATCATCCGCCACACCGGCACGCTGGCGGTGGGCGGCGACCACGTGACCAACGATCTCGCTTACGGGCTGAAGGTGGCGATGGGCCGAGCCGAGACGTTAAAGATCGAGCACGGCGCCGCTTCGGCGGGACCTGAAGTCAAAGGTCGAACCCTGCCTTTGCCCAGCGACCTCGGTTTGCCCGACCGGGTGGTTAACCTGGAACACCTCCGCCGCATCATGTGTGCCCGTCTCGAGGAGACGTTCGAGATTATCGCCGGCGAACTGGATGCCGCCGGTTTGCTGGAATGTCTGCGGGCCGGGGCGGTGCTTTGCGGGGGCGGCGCCCGCGTGCCGGACATCGACAAGCTGGCGGAGCGCGTGCTGGGCATGCCGGTGGCGCTGGGGCGGACCAAGTCGATCAACGGCCTGGTGGCCACGCTCGATCAGCCGGAATTCGCCACCGGCATCGGCCTGGTCAAGTTTGGCTCCTTCCAAAGTCAACGGTCGCGGGGCCCGCGCTGGGCCGAGGAACTCCGCAAGAAATTGGGTGCGCTCGGCACCGTGTTGCGTCGCGGTTGAACCGTTAAAGTCCACGACCATGAACCCAGAAACCACTCTCCAAGCAGGCGCCTCCGGCGTGGTCAAGGCACCCACCGCGAAGATCATCGGCGTCGGCGGCGCGGGGCTCCAGGCCGTCGAGCACATGAGCCGGGTCGGGGTGGGCGGCGCGGCGTTGGCCGCCGTGCACACCGACGCCCGGCTGCTCGGCGAATCCGCCATCGCGGACAAACTGCTCCTTGGCTCACAACTCACGCGCGGTTTGAAGGTCGGCGAACCGGAACTCGGCCGCGCGGTGGCCGAGGCCGAAGCCCACCGGCTGCGTCACCTCTGCGAAGGCGCGGACCTCGTGATCGTTGTGGCCGGACTGGGTGGCAACACCGCTTCGGGCGCGGCGCCGGTGCTCGCGCGTGTGGCCCGCGAAAACGGCGCGCTGGTGCTCGCGCTGGTGGCCCTGCCATTCGACTTCGAAGGGCGGCGGCGCCAACAACAGGCGCAGGCGGCGTTGAGCCGGTTGCGCACCGCCGCCGATGCGGTCATTTGCCTGCCCAACCAGAAGGTTTCCAACCTCATCGACGAGAAGACCAGTCTCCCCGAGGCGATGCAGATCATCGACGACCTGCTGACGCAAGGCGTGCGCGGGCTGTTGCGCCTGGTGATGCGCGGCGGGCTGATCAATGTCGATTTCGCCGACCTCTGCCACGTCGTGCGGGGGCGGCAGGCGGAGAGCTATTTCGCCACCGCCGAGGCCGCGGGCGAGGCCCGCGCGCGGGAGGTGGTCGAGCGATTGGTGCGCCACCCGCTGCTCGATGACGGCCGGTTGCTCGCGGAGGCGGACGCCGTCCTTGTGAGCCTCAACGGCGGTCCCGGCCTTTCGCTCAAAGAGGTGAACCAGGTGATGGAACAGATCAACCGCCTGGCCGAAAACGCGCAGGTGATCATGGGCGCGACGATCGATCCGGCGCTGGCGGACCGCCTGGCGGTGACCCTGGTCGCCGCGCGCCGAACGGCCACCGAACCGGCTGACGTTCGGCGACCTGAGGCCAGCGACGAAGCCGAGCCGCCGGCCTCGGAGTTCCCGACGCGGGATGCCGACCTGGACGGGGCGCGCTTCGACGAGGCGCGCGCGCCGCGGGCGGCGCAACGCTATGTGCCCCCGCCGCCCGATTTGACCCCGGAAGAGGCGCAGCGTTTGCTCGGGCATCGACGCCGGGGCGCCGCGGGGCCGCGGCCGAAGCTCAAAGCGCAACAAGGCGTGCTGCCGCTCGAGGTGGTCTCCAAAGGCCGCTTTGCCAAGAGCGAGCCGACCGTGCATCGCGGGGAAGACCTGGACACGCCCACGTACATCCGGCGCGGCGTGGCCCTGAACTGACGCGGGGGGGCCAAAACGAGCCGGCCGGCGTCCTGTTGGGGAGCCGGCCGGAAGTGGCAAAATCAGAAGAGCGGGGCGCGGCCGGTTACGCGCGTTCCATGTACTTTCCGGTGCGCGTGTCCACTTTGATCTTCTCGCCGGTGTTGATGAACAACGGCACCTGGACGCTGATCCCGGTCTCGAGCGCGACGGTCTTTTGCACGTTGTTGGCCGAATCGCCGCGGATGCCTTCGGGCGCGTCCGAAACGGTGAGGACCACGGACGCCGGCAGTTCGATCTGGACCGCGCGTTCCTCGACGAAGGTCACGGTCACCGGGGTGTTGTCCACCAGGTAATTCTTCGCGTCGCCCACCACCTCGGGCGAGAGCGTCACGGTCTCGAAGTCCTCCGGATCGGTGAACACGAAGTCCTCCCCGTCCATGTAACTGAACTCCATTTTGCGGGCGAAAAGGGGCACGATCTCCACGCGTTCGGTGGAGCTGAACCGCACGTCCGAGGATTTGCCGGAGCGGACACTCCGGAGGGTGGCTTGCACGAAGGCCCGGAGGTTGCCGGGCGTGCGGTGCTGGGTCTCCAAGACCACGCACACGTCGCCGTTGTGCATCACCGCCATGCCACGCCTCAAGTCGTTAGCTGAAGCCATAAACGCTGTATTCTGCTCGATTGGATTTCCCGGCCGGAATGGCGCGGGAAGGGGAGAGTAGCCGCCGGCCGGGCTCATGCAAGCCCGCAATTTTCGCAATTCCAGCGCGGGGCGCATCTCGTTTCTGGACAAGTCCAGGGAGGAGTCAGTGTGCGGGAAGAGCAGAGGCCCGCGGCCGGGACGCCAGCAGAAGGTCTCCAGACACGGCGGGGCTTCGTCCCCCTCGGGAGTCCAGAATTGGCCCGGTCGCTTGAACCGACCTTGATATTGCCGGCGGGTGCTCTCCCTCGCCCCCTCGCCGCCCCGCCCGATAAGCCATCCGCTCCGGATGCGGGCGGGAATACGCCACTTTCGCCGCCACTTTCGCCGCCCCCGCGCTCGCTTTGCCTGAGACAACGGTCGAGTCACACGGTACCCATGGGCTGGCCAGATCCGATCAACGAGCCATGCGAACTGGCAGCGGCACTCAACGCCGCAGGTTCACGCAGGTTGAGCTTGATCTGCGAGGCCGGAAACGCCAGAACGCCGGCCTTGTGTCGCTGAACTTCGATTCTCAATGGTCGCGCCGCCGCTGGCTCCGGGCGAGCGCGCTCGCGCTTTTGGGGGGCACGTTCTACGGTTCATTTGCCGCCCAGACCTCCGCGCCCGGACAGTTGATCACGCACGGGCCGTCCACGCAGAAACGAATCGCCCTGACCTTCGATGACGGACCGGGGCCGGAGACGCCCAAATTCCTAGCTTTGCTCGAAAAGCACCGCGTTCACGCCACGTTTTTTGTGCTGGGCGAACTGGTGGCCTTGCGCGGCGCCGTGCTGAAACAGGCCATCCAAGCCGGGCACGAAATTGCTTCGCATACGTACAACCACGTTAATTACAAGGCGCATTACAAAACGGTGCTCGCCAAAGTCACGGCCCGCGGCGGCAAACAGTCGGAAGCCGAGGCGCAGGCGAAGCAGGACTTGATCGCCGACATGCGCAAAACGCAGGCGGCGATCGAAAAGGCGTCAGGCATTAAGGTGAAGTATTGCCGGATGCCGAACGGGATCGACCGGCCCTGGGTGCGGGCGGCGGCGAAAGAGGCGGGGGTGACGTTGGTGAACTGGACTTACGGCGCCGATTGGAATTCAGGCTCGGCCAGTACGCTGCTTCCCGGCTACTTGGGCGCGCTGCGTCCGGGCGCCATTTTGCTCATGCACGATGGCGGCAGTCACCGCGCGAAAACGCTGACCATCGCCGAGGCGGTGATCAAGGCGGCGCGCGTGAAGGGCCTCGAAATGGTGACGCTGAGCGAATTGCTGAAAGGCGCTTAGCCTGGAGGTTTCACGCCAGGCGGACGCTGCGCCGACTTGTAGTTGGCTTCCGCGTCTGGACACCGGAAGGCGGATGGACACGGGTGCTTCGCCGGGCCGAACTTTGTGCAATTTCTGTCACAATTGCGACATTTTATGTGACATCACGGCGCTGGCGCTGCCGCGGAACGGAGCAAGCCGGGGAAGCGGCATTCCGCGCACAGCGAGTTCGAGTGCTCGCAAAAGTCTCGCACGATCTGGAGCAAGCCTTGCTGGTGCGCGGCGCGAATCGGACGCGGCAGGCCCCGCCCGGCCAGCAGACGTTCGCGGGCCAGGCGAAGCACCGCGTTGTCTTCGGCGGCAGGCCAGGCGAGGAAGCGACGCTCCACCCGTTCTTGCAGGCGCGCGTTGCCGCCGGCCTGGGCGCGACTCCACAGCCAAGGCAGGAGCGCGTTCGCGGCGAGATCCGTCATCCGCGCCGGTCCCAGCAGGGGTTGTGGCTGCGGCGTCGGCGCGCTCGTCAAGGTGAAGTGGCGGGACCAAAAGGAATCCGGTTCCGGCTGCAAGCCAGCGGCCACCGAAGCGAGCAATTCAGGCTCAGGCACGTCGTCCGCCAGCCAGGTTTCCCAGCGGTCGGCCCAACCAGGCGTTGCCAACCAGTGGGCGGCGAGCGCGAGGCGCCGTTGCGGGTGGTTCGCGGGCCGCAGGCCGTGGAAGCGCCAGGCGGAGCGGGTGGAGCGTCGCTTCCTCGCCTGGCCTGCCGCCGAAGACAACGCGGTGCTTCGCCTGGCCCGCGAACGTCTGC
>JAKCAB010000417.1 GCA_021839785.1 bacterium
TTAGGGATCGCGACCGGCGAGTCAAACGCCACATTTCCCACTTTCCAAGCCGGGGCCTTTGCCGCAGCGTTCGCCCCGCGAATTCGCCATGAAAACCACGACTTTAAAACCGAACCAAGTGTACCTCGTTGCCAGCGGCGACCTCCGCCTTTCCGCCAATCAGAAGTGCTGGCCCGAACAGGCCAAGATGGAGGCCACCCTGACCAGCGCCCTGGCCGCGGAAGGCTGGAAAGTCGTCCGCGCGCACCCGTACGACAAGGCGCGCCAGCACGGCTTCATCGATTCGCAGGCGATGGGCATGGAGGTGTTTCGGGCGCTCGATCCGGACGCGCCGTTGATCGTGGCCGAGAGCGTCTGGCAATACAGCCATCACGTCCTGTCCGGGCTGACCACGCACCGCGGACCGATCCTGACGGTGGCGAATTGGAGCGGCACGTGGCCGGGGTTGGTCGGGATGTTGAACCTGAACGGCTCGCTCACCAAGGCGGGCGTGAAGTACAGCACGTTGTGGAGCGAGGACTTCAAGGACGCTTCGTTCAAGGCCGGCCTCCGGCAATGGCTCCAGACCGGCGTCGTCACCCATGACCAAAGCCACGTCCGCGACCTGGCGCTGCTCAAGTTGCCTGCCGCCGACGAAGCGCTGGGCCGGGACTGGGCGCGCGCGTTTCGCCAACGCAAGGCCATCCTGGGTGTGTTCGACGAAGGTTGCATGGGCATGTTCAACGCGATCGTTCCGGACGAGTTGCTTCACCCCACCGGCGTGTTCAAAGAGCGCCTGAGCCAGTCCACGCTGTATGCGGCCATGCAGCAAGTCAGCGACGCCGAGGCGCGCGAGGTCTTGACTTGGTACGTCCGCAAAGGCGTGAAGTTCTGCTGGGGCGCTGACGAGGCGACCGAGCTGACCGAGGCGCAGACGCTCGAGCAGTGCAAGATGTACATCGCGGCGGTCCGGCTGGCGGCCGACTTCGGCTGCGACGCCATCGGCATCCAATACCAGCAAGGCTTGAAGGACCTCGCTCCGGCCAGCGACCTCGTGGAAGGCACGCTCAACAACGTGGACCGCCCGCCGGTGAAATGTGCCCAGACCGGCAAAGTGCTGTTCCACGGCGAGGCGCTGCCGCACTTCAACGAAGTCGATGAGTGCGCCGGCCTCGACGGACTCGTGACCTACAAGCTCTGGCGCGAACTCGGTTTCGCCCCGGAAAACACGCTTCACGACGTGCGTTGGGCCGATTGGGACCAGTCCAAGACCACCCGGGAATACGTCTGGGTCCTCGAGATTTCCGGCGCCGTGCCGCCCGCGCACCTGATTGGCGGTTGGAAGGGCGTGACCAGCGAGCGCCAGCCGGCGATGTATTTCCGGCTGGGCGGCGGGACCGTCAAGGGCATCAGCAAACCGGGCTGGATCGTCTGGAGCCGGGTGTTCGTGATGGGCGACAAGCTGCATTGCGACCTTGGCGTGGCCGAAGTCATCAGTCTGCCCCAGGCCGAGACCGGGCGCCGCTGGCGCGAGACCACGCCGCAGTGGCCGATCATGCACACGGTCCTGAAAGGCATCACCCGCGACCAGATGATGGCCCGGCACAAGTCGAACCACATCCAGGTCGTCTATGCGCCAAACGAGAAGCAGGCCCACCGCGCCTGCCGGATCAAGGCCGCCGCGCTGGCCGAGTTGGGCCTCGAAGTCCATCTCTGCGGTGAAGTGAAGCTGGCGTAAGCCGGACGCGTAGGTTTGCGGCTCGCGTTCAAGGATCGAAGGCGACAGAAGCGCCGGCCATGCTGACGAGGCGCTGGAACGCTGCCGTCGCATCAACGCGGTGGAGGCTGAAGCCGATATCCTCATTGACCTGGCCCGACTGCGCGCCGCCACGGGCGCGCCGGACGACGCCCAGCGATTGGCCGAGGAGGCGCTGCTCATCACCGAGCGCAGCGGCTACGCCCTGAAAGGCGCTGACGCCCACCTCGAACTCGCCAAGCTCGCCCTGAACCTCTCGTCGGTAGGGCCGAGTTGCCGCTCGGCCCAAATGTCAGGGACGCGCAGCAACGCGTCCCTACCGGAGCAGTTGGACGATGCGATCAAGCACGCCTCTTCGGCGCAACGCGAGGCCGCCCTTCATCACGCCACCGAAGCCCGCCGGCTCGCCGCCTGCGACGGCCCGCCCGATTACACCTACAAGGTCGCCTACGACGAAGCCGGTGTGTTGCTGGCTCAGTTGGGTGGGGGCTGAGCCGCCCGGTTCTTCCGGTTAGCTCCGGTGGCTTACATGCTCGTTGGAGCGGCTTTCGCTGGCACGTTTCCAGAACTCCTTGCTCCGGGACCAGTCCAATCTCGGTGGCGTGGCCGTATCTGGCGTTGCCGGCGGTGCCGGCGAGGTTCAGGTGCGGCGTCTTTTGTCGCTGGTTTCGGTTCGGTTAGGCTGCCTGCCGTTCTTCGCGGCGCCGGGCACGGATCAGATTCGCAAGCAGGGCGGTCAGGACGAACACCGCGGCCAGCAGCCCGAGCTTGGCGCCAAAGCCAGTCGGCCGGACCGCGGAGGCTTCAAGGCCGATTTTGAGGTCGGCCCAAGTGTCCACCTGCAACGGCCGCGTGAAGGTCAACAACCGGCCTTGCTCCGGAATGGAGGCGCGGATCTCGGCCGGACTCGCCACCGCGGCGTCCTGTTGTTGAATCAACCGCTCGGCCAGGCGCATCTGCACGGCGTTTTCCTCGGCCGTGTTGCGTTCGATGAGTTGTTTGGCCTCCTGCTGGGTGTATTGCGTCTGGCCTTCGCGCAGGCCGCGCGGCGTGTTCGCGAGGGCGTCGCTTTCGCCGGCCACCTTCGCCTGGCGGAAATTCAGGCCCACCAACGCCTGCTGCATTTTCAGGTTGTGCAACTGGACGCGCGCATCCTCGTTGAAGGCGCTGTCGTGCTGGGAGAGACCGTAGGCGTTTTGAAAGGCGCGCCGCGCCTGTTCGGGATCGCCTTGAGCCAGGAGGCTGTTGGCGGTGGTAAGGAACTGCTCGGCTTCCTGGCTCTTGGCGCGCTGCAGGTTGACCTCCGTCCGGCGGTAAGTGTCGAAATCGACCGCGACCGGCCGGGTGGCCGCCGTTTGTTCTTGGAGTTGGAGCGTGCCACTCCAATCGCGGAGCTGCCATTTATCGCTGAGATAGACGCGCCAGGTGATGTTTTCGAGCGGCAGGTCGAAGCGCGGCCCGAGCAACTCGAGGTCCAGCCAGCGCGCGCTGGCCTGCCCGGTGCGGCTGCTGAAATAGAACTCCACGGTGGTGGACTCGCCGGTCTTCGAGTGCTGCTCCAACGGGATGAGCACCTCGTTGGTCTGGCGCCACGGCCAGACGCTGTTTTCGTTGACGAAGGCGAACCAGAACTTGGCGTCCGCGGGCAGGGTGAAGTGCAACAGGCGCTTGTCGCCCGGAATCAACTGGAGCCGCGCCTGCGTGAGCATCACGCCGTCGTCGGACAGGACGGAGGTGAGCGTGACGTTGCTGACGTGCGCGGGCAGGAGCTTCGCGGCTTCGTGCCGTTCCAGGCGCAACGGCAGCGTGAACGCCGGTTCGACCAGGCGGAAAGTGTAGTTCGCCGCCGAGGCTTGGATGTCTTGCTGCAACAGCCGCGGGATGGATTGCCACTCTGCCGGCTGGAGCGCGGTGGGCGGCGTGGCGATGCGCACCTGCAGGCGACCCCCGGCCTGCACCGTGACGAAGCCGCGCTGGAGGTTCACCGCGAGGGCTTCGGTGCCCACGAGGGTGGCCTCGGTGGCGTTGGCGGCCAGCGGCTGACTGTAATTCACCTGGAGCAGGTATTTGCCGAGGACGCGGCGGTTCAACTTGATCTCCCATTCGCGGGTGACCGTGTTGGTCTGGCCGTCCGGCTGACGAAAATCGCTGACTTGGTCGCCGCGGAAGCGGACGTTTTCGGCGTTCGCCGGCAAAATCACGCGCAGCGCCTTCACCCCCGTGTTTTCGATCTGGTATTGCAGGTTGGCCGCGACGGCGACTTGCGCCTCGGTCACGGTGGCGTGTTGCAGGCTCGTGACCTGAATCCACGCGTCCACGCGTTCGAGGTCGAGCGCGAGTTTCCAGTCACCCTGCAAAAGCCGGAACGCGAGCACGCCTTTCTGGCGCACTCCGGCCTTGAGCGGGTCAAGCTGCGTGACGCCGTCCCGCGTGACGACCTGGAGCCTCATGCCTTGCTCGGGCACGATCAACAACTGGCCGCGTTGCTTGCTGGCTTCGCGCAAGACCAGCCGCGGCACGGCCCAGTTCGTCACCGACCGGACGCCCGGCCCGGCCAGGCTGACCGCGAACTGCTGCTGGCCATCCGTCTTGGTCTTGAGGTGCAGCGTGATCAACCGGCCTTCGTCGGTCTTCAGCTCGGTCCAATGACTCATCGCGGCGCCGCTGATCGATTCGACATCCATCCCGGCGGGCAGGAGGAAACTGAGTTTGAAAATGCCGGCGCGAGTGATTTCGGTGTCGAGCGTCGCGGCCAGGAGCACGCGATCTTCGCCCAGCGAAAGCGTCTGCTGGGCTTCGACGCGCACGTCGGGTTCCACCGGCGCGGCCTTCAGCGTGAGTGTGCCTTTCGGTTCCGAGTAGCGGAAGGCGCGGCGCAGGGTCAGACCGCTGATGGCGCTGCGAAGCGGATCGAGCACCGTGCCGGGGAAATCCTCGAGGTTGATCGGCGAAAACGCCTCGGCCTGCACGTCCGCGAGTTGCACCTCCGAGCCGGTGGCCACGCCGATCAAGCCGATCTGGCCGGCGGCGTTATCGACCGTGATCAGGCCGGCGGCCTTCTCGAACGGCAATGGCCCGGTGGCGATCTGCGACTTGATCAGCACCGCGAACGGTTTCGATTGCGCCGGCGTCAGGCTGACCCGCAGCTTGCGCGTCTCGGGGTCGAATCGCCAGAGCGACAGCCCCGCGGCCGCAACGTCGGTAATCGTCGCACCGGCGGGCACCGAGAAGGTGAGTTCGCTCAACTGGCCTTGGGCGGGGCGAATCTGGACCTGGTGCAAACCTTCCACCACGCCGGCGCCCGGCACGTAGAGTTGGAACACCTCGGCGTAGAACACGGCCTTCTCGCGACGAGTGTCGCGGCTGCGCGGTTTCCAGCCGATCCAGGCGTCGTTCACCGGCGCGAGCACGACGCTGAAGACCGAATTCGTGGCGGGCGCCGTGTCGCTGCGCTGCACGGCCACGGCTTGCGGCGCGTCGAGGTCCACGTCCAGGCCGGTGAGCGACACGGCCAAGCGGTTGACCAGGCCGTACTGCGTGGGCAGCGCAAACCCGCGTTCGCCGTCGCGCCGGCTCACCTGGGTCTGGTATTCGATCGCCACATCCAGTGGCCCAGTCGTGTCCGCCACGAGCACCTGGCTGGGGCCGGCGTCGGTCCCGACTTCGACGAGTCGGGCGGCGTCTTTGGGAAAGTCGATCCGGGTGAGCACGCCCGGCGCGTGCAGCACCGGCAGTTGCTGGCCCTTGACGGCGGACCAGCGGATCTTCGCCGTCGCAAACACGAAGTCTTCGTCCACGCGAACGTCGCCCACCACCGATTCGGCCAACGGCGGCGTCTTCGCGGCATCGCCCGGCGGATCGGCCAGTGCGGCGCGTGGCATCAGCAGCGAAGCGCCGAGCAACACCAAAGCCGTCGTGGCCGCCACGCTATTGGCAGTGGGACCCGCGCCGGCCTGGCGGGGCACCTGCCACCAACGCCGCAGTGCGGGGAGGCCGAGTTGCAGCGCTACAAAGGCGAGCACCGCGAAGAAGAACGTCGGGGCGCCGTTCACCGAACGTAACGCGGCCCAGAAAATCAGCGTCCAGCCCAGCGCGGGGCCGAGCCGGCGGAACCAGGCGCGCGCGCTGACCAGGGCGTACAGCCACACCACTGCCGCGACCACGACGGGCCAGACGGACCACACCTGGCCGAAGACCGACGGCTTCACGGACGCGTTGGCCAGATCGATTGTCAAGGCGCTGCCGGCCTGTTGCACCGGCGCGATGAACGTCAGGTCACGCGGAAGCGAAGCGCTGAGACTTTGCGCACGATCCGCGAGCCAGAGCAACAAGCCGACCGCCAGCGCACACGCCACGAGTCCGAGCAGGCCGCCCAGCCAATGCCGGAGGTTGAATCGCGACACGCTTTCTGCCGTGGCCACGCGCCAGATCACCCCCGCGATTACTAGCAGGAAGAAAACGGCCGCCGCCGCGGGAACGGTTTCCAGCCAGTTCCCGCCTTTCAACAAGCGAAACAGGCCGGCGTAGCCCGACACGTCCGGCACCACTCCGGCCGGAGTCAATGTGCCGCCGCGGTAGATCAGCCGCTTGCCGCTGTCGGGTTCGAGCTTCCATTCCGCGAGCAGGACCGGCGCGGACAAGACCGGCGCCGCTACGGTGAGCTGGTTTGGGTTGCTGGCTTTGGCAGCCAGCTTGATCTGCAGATCGTTGAGCGCGTTTGGATCGGCGTGCTGCGGCAACGGGATCAGATTGGCGCGGTCGTCGGTGACCGGCACCACCGCGGTGCCATTGACGGTGACAGACCACAGGCGAAGGCCTTCGGGCAGGACCAGGCGCAGGCTGGGGGCGCCTTTGTTCTTCACGAAATAGCGCGCGTCGGTGACGACCTGGCCTTCTTCGGAAATCCGCGTGGTGAGCATCGCGCGATCCACGACCTGGCTCACGGTTTCGCCTTGGGCCAGCGGCATGAGCTGGAGTTCCAGGTTGAACGGGCGCGACGTGTAGCGATAGGCCGCCAGAATCGGCGCGTCGAAAAACAGGCGGTACTCCGCCGGCACTTCGCCGGGCTCCAACGGCACCAGGCCGGCCGAGAGGTTCACGGGTTGGACCTGGAATTGGTAGGTGCTGATGAGGACCGTGTAGCCTTGCTCGGACTGGGCATCGAGCGGACGCGCGCCCGTGAACGCGAGCTTCTCGCCCTGGGCCTTGAACGGCCGCTCGTACGTGGCCAGCAGGGTGTACGTGCCCGCCACCGGCGTGTGCAATTGCACCTGGTAGCCGCCCTGGACTTTCTGCCAGTTACGGATGTCCTTGCCGGTGAATTCCACGTTGAAGTACTCGTCCGACAACTCGACCTTGAACGTCGCGACCGGCGCGCCGGAGATCAGGTAGTTCACCA
>JAKCAB010000115.1 GCA_021839785.1 bacterium
CACGCGGCCCGACATGACCGGTAGGAACGGCAGCAGGTCGTAACCGCGCCGGCGCTGGAATTCCTCGTGCATCCGCGCCGTCCAGTTCTGCGAACCGTTCTCCCAACTGTCAATGTGCGTTGAAACCAGCGTTTTGCCCGCCGCGCGGCCCACGTCCTGAATCAGCGGTCCCATCATGCCGGCGAACTGCGCCTCGATGCCTTGCGGGCTGAGCTTGTCGCACTCCAGGCCGCGGCCGGTGGCGGGCGCCGGGGCGTTTTGCGCGCCGGTGGAGGTGTGGCCGAGACGCATGACAGTCCATTTGCCGGCGGGCACGTGCCAGGAAAACCGGCCGTTCGCGTCCATCAGCGCGGTGAGGTTGGTGATGCTGGCGCGGTCAATCACCATTTCCGCCGGCAACGACGCTTCGCTGGGCGGAGCGCCGCCGCCGCGTTTGTAGGCCGCCTTGGCCTGGATGTTCTCCAGGCGGAAGCTGCCGGGCGTCAGAAACGCGAGCATCGCGATGTCGCGGTAATAACCGGCCACGGTCGGCGGCGTTGGCAGCGTACCGGTGAACTCTTCCGGGCCTTCCAGGCCGGTTTCGCTCCACACGACTTTTTGCATGGATTGCGCGGGCTGGATCCACGGACCGCCGCTGCCGTTCCAGCCGGCGTCGTCGTTCATGTTGACCTCCAGTCCGAGGCGGCGCGCCTCGTTGACGGCGTGCCCGAACAGCTCCCGCCACGGTGTGCTCATGAACCCCACCGGTCCGACCGGCACGCCCTGGTCCACCTCCATGATCAGCACGCCGCCGATCCCCAAGCGCCGCATCGCCTCCAGGTCCTTGGTGATGCCTTCGCGGGTGAGGTTGCCGTTGAGCCAGAACCAATAGACCCACGGGCGGGCCGCCGCCGGCGGAGCCACGAAGTCACGAACGAGTTCAAATGACGGTTCGGCGCCCAGTGCTGCGCCCACGAGCATCGCGCCCGCCAGCCAGCCGCAAAGCCATCGTATATTCATAGGGTTGATTTCGTCCAAGAGTTGCACTTTGTCGGCGTCGCCGTAAGGCTTTCGCCTCGGCCGGCATTTGTCAGTGACGTTTTTTTGGGGGGGGACGAAGCCCGCTTGCGGCCCGCCGCCGCTGCGCTCACGGCGTGGTGATGCCAGGGATGACGAAGTAGCACATCCAGCTTCCGATGTTACCACCGCCTGCGCCCAAGGTGATCGTCTTGTTGTTCTGCCATTGGGCATGCCCGTCCTCGAAGAGAAAGTTCCCGCCCGCCGGCAAACCGCGATCCAGGAAATGCGCCGCGGTGCGAACCTGGCGGCCGTTGTAATCGGTCGTCCACACCAGCCGCGAGTCCAGCATGTTGGTGGTCATCGGTCCCTGGCCCTGCAACTTGTCCATCAAGATCGGCGCCTGGCTGTAGGTGCCGCCCAGTTTGGTGCGGTAAAACCACTCGGCCGTGCCGCGCGCGAAGGTGGCGACGTCGGACTGCGACTTGTCTTTCTGCCGGCCCGGCAGGTAGAAGTACCCCAGCAATTGCGGCACCGTGTCCGAGGCGATGTTGTCGGCTTCGAAGGCGCGATGCCACTCGTCCGTGGGGCAGAACAGCACGTCGTTGGCGGCGCGGCGGGTCTTGGTGGTGCTGCGCTGGTTCGGGAGGAGGTAGTTTCTCCAAAAGTTGCTCATGCTCGGCATCATCCAGCTCAAGTGGTACCCGCCGGTGTTGTCCGGGAAGCTTTCCTGGTAATCGCCGGCGTACATGGCGATGGCGATGCCCCACTGTTTGCAGTTGCTCGCGCAGAGCGTGCGTTTGGCCTTGGCCTTGGCCTGCGCCAACGCGGGCAGGAGCAACCCCGCGAGGATCGCGATGATGGCAATGACGACGAGCAGTTCGATCAAGGTAAAACCGGTTCCTCTCCGGACTGCGGTGGTGGGTTGGAAGCGTTTCATCACCGTTTTTTGTTGGCTGACTTGCGAATCAGGCTACCGGATGTCACCGGCAAAGTTAAGGGTGGTTTACTGTGACCGCAGGCGGAAAAACTGGGTGACGTCAGTCGCGTTGAAAAGGAGTTCATTGTTGGGGGGATTGGTGGCAATCGGCGTCCAAGCGCCGCTGGCAAGATTCGTCCGTCCTTCCAAGACGAAACCGCTGACTCCCGCCGGCCAGGAGACTTGGACCGTGCCAGTGCCAGTCTGGCTGATACTTAGGGTCGGTTGCGTGACGGTGGCTACCTGCACGAGAACGAGACCATAACGCCCAGTCAGATACGTGTTGACGGTCTGTATGTCCTCCGCGGAGAGCGCATGGTCATAGATGAGGAGGTCGCCCAGATTTCCGGCGAACTGGGTGGCCAGGTCGTCGCGGGAACCGATCCGCAACGGGGTGCCCGCGTCCAGGGCACCGTATCCGAAGGAGCCGGTCCCGATCATTTGGCCATCGGAATAAAGCGTCGCCTGCGAGCCTCGCACGGTGAATCCGCCATACAAAAACTGGTTGGCCGCCAGGGGAGCCGCGCTAGCCACGCCGTCTTGGCCGTCGTTATTGCCGCGCAGGACCGTCATGGTGCCGCCCCGCGCAACGTAAAAGTTCCACGGGCGAGGCTGGCCGGCCGAGGTCTTGGTCCACACCGCGCGGTCGGTCGCAAAGTCGGCGAAGCGACCCGCGAAGAAGGAGGAAATCTCGGCTCCGAGCGTAAGGCTTGCCGAGGTGACATCCAGATACCGGGTGGTCCCATCGAATTCCAACACCGGCTTGCCCGTCTGGGTGTCCACTCCGAGTCGCGGGGCCAGGGTGGAATCCGTTTGGGCGGCGGCGTTGCCCTGGCCGGATTGATCCGCCCAGGCGGCTACGGTCCCGTCGCCATTCGTGGTAACGCCGGTGTCGGCCTTGAGCCAGAGCACCAAGCCCGAGGTTGGCGGGGCCGTGACGGGGCTGGCACCGGTCACCGTCACCACGACCGGTGCCGAAGTGCCCACGGCGCCCTGGGCGCTGGTCGCCCGGGCTTGAAGGGTGAGGGGGCCCGGGGTCAAGACCTGGAGGAAAACCTGATAGGGCGGGGCCGTTGGGGAGGCGACCACGCTGCCGTTGGCGAGAAAGACCACGCTGCTAATCGGGCTGTCCGGGGAACTGGCCTGGGCAGCGACGCTGAGCAGCCCCGGCACGGCGGCCGTCGAGCCGTCGGTCGGGCTGGTGAGCGTGACCACGGGCGGCCGGTTGGCCAAGCGCACCAAGAGCAGGTTATATTTCGAGCTCAGATACCCGAGCACCTGACTGCGCTCGGTGTCGGACAGGGCGTGACCAAATACGAGCAATTCAGCGATGTCGCCTTTCATCTTGGTGAACAGGTCATCGCGGGTGCCGATCTTCAGGGGCGTGCCGCCATCGGCGAACGATGCGGTGATTTGGCCGCTGCCGTTGGCCGCGCCGTCCAAATAGTGGGTTGCGGTGGTTCCCGCCATTTCAAATCCGACGACGAGGTAGGCGCCGGCAACGAGGGGCCGGGTGCCGTCAACCGAGCCGGCGCTGCCCGCGCCGTTGCCACGAAAGAACCGGGGAATGCCGCTGCCGGGCAGGAGGTAGTGATCGACTGAGGCGGGCTGGTTGCCGAGGGTCTTGGCCCAGAGCGCCCGGTAGTTGTTGAAGTCATCATAGCGGACGACGGCATAGGAGGACAGGTCGCCGGCGAACTCGATGCTGGGCGCGTCGGCCGCTTCCAGATACTCGTCAACCCCGTTGAATCGGACGGCCGGTTTGCCGTTGATGGCATTGGGGACGAGCCGTGGCGAAGCGGCGACCTGCAGGGCGTTGTTGTTGTTGCCCGAATTATCGTCCCACGCGGCCACGGTGCTATCGCTGTTGGTGGTGACGCCCGCATCGGCTTGCAACCAGAGCCGGAGGTCGTTGGTCGCCGGCGCCTCCGAACCGGAGCCGGTCACCGTCAGGACGATCGGGGCCGAGGTGGTTTGAACGCCCCAGTTGTCTGTGGCTACAGCAGCGAGGGTGACACTGCCCGGGATCAGCAAGTCAATATTGACCTGGAACGGACTGTTGGTTACCGAAGTCAGAGGCCGTCCGTTGGCCAGCAAATCGACCCGCGTGACCGCGCCGTCGGAATCCGACGCCGCCACAGCGAACGAAATGGTGGCGGGAGCCGCGATGGAGGCGCCGTTGGTGGGACTGGTGATGGCGACGACCGGCGGTTGGTCGGCGTTGAAGGCTTGGGCTAGGCCGTACTTGCTACACAAGTAGCTCGCCGTGTTGCTCCGGTCCGTGTCCGACAGGGCATGGTTGTAAATGAGGATTTCGGCGATGTCGCCCGCCATCTGGGTTCCGCCATCATCACGGCTGCCAATGCGCAGGGTCTCGCCGGCGCTCGCCGGGGTGTTGGTGATCGTGCCGGTGCCATTGGCCGCAAAGCCGAGGTAATGCGCAAGGGTCGTGCCGCCGGCCGTCAAGCCGACGGTGGCAAACTGGCCGGCCGGTGCCGGGTGAATTCCAGCCACCGGCCCGCCATACGCGGTGCCGTCCCCGCGGAAGGCGTTGGGCACCCCGCCCCCCGGCGAGAACCACCAGTCGAGCGGGGCAGCCACCCCACCGGAGGATTTGGTCCAGAGCACACGGTAGGAGGCGAAGTCGGTGAACCGCGCCACGACGAAGGTGGAAAAGTCGCCGGCCGTGAAGGCGGTGCCGGCGTCAGGCACCTCGAGGAATTGGTTCGCGCTGAACTGATTGGTACCGAAGCGCAGCGCAGGCTGTGCGTTCACCACACTGGGCACCAGCAACGGCGCCACCGTCGGATCGCTTTGTGCGGCGTCATTGCCCTTGCCGGATTGATCGGCCCAACGGGTCACCAACCCGTTGCTATTGGTCACCACGCCGGCATTCGCGCGCAACCATACGCTCAGTCCGCCGGCCACGGGCGTCGTCAGCGCGGCGCCGGTCACGGTGATGGACACCGGAGCGGAAGTGGCCATGAGACCGTTGGTGGACGCCGCCACGACCGCCAAGGTCAGGACTCCTGGATTCAGCGACCCCAGCTCGGTCTGATACGGGCTCTGGGTCGCACTGGAAAACAGGATCCCGTTGACCAGCAAGTCCACGCGCGCCACAGCGCCGGTGGGAGAGGCATTGATGCTGACCGGGACGACGCTGGACACGGCGACCGTGGTTCCGTTCGTGGGCAAGGCGATGCTGACGACGGGCGGACGCTTGAAGTTCAACGCGTACTCGGCATGGAGGTAGGCAATGACAGCGTTGCGGTCGGCGTCCGACAGCGCCGGTTGGTAAATCAGCACCTCGGCCACGTCTCCCTTGAGTTGCGTGACCAAGTCGTCCCGCGACCCAATCCGCAGCGGCGTCCCGCCGTTGGCGGGGGTGATGGTGTAAGTGAACTGCCCGTTGCTGAGGTCATCCAGGTACTGGTCGAGCACCCCACCGCCCCAGGTGAAGCCCAGGACATTATAGACGCCGACGGAGGGCGCCGTCGTGGCGGTGAAGCCGGCGAAGGCGGTCCCGTCGCCCAGCCAGAAATAGGTCTGTCCGGCGGAGGCGCTTTGATTATTCCACCAATCGAACGGGGCCGGTTTGTTACCCAGCGTCTTGGCGAGGACGCACCGGTACGTGCTCAAATCGGCGTAACGCGCCACCGTGAGGATGGTCACGTCGTCCGTCAAGCCAGCGATGCTTGCCGAGTCCGCGACGTCCAAGAATCGGGTGGTGTCGCCCGGAAAAGTTACCACGGCGTGACCGTTGAGCACCCCTGGGACCAGCGACGGGGCTTTGGTGGGGTCCGGCTGAACGGCATTATTGCCTTGTCCAGACTGGTCCGCCCAGGCGCTCACCAGCCCGGCGGCATTGGTGGTGACGCCAGCATCGGCCTTCAGCCAGAGCTGCAGGCCGTGGGTGACCGGCAAGGACTGGGCCGCGCCGGTGAAACAAGCCCCAATGAGGGCAACCGCCAGCACACAGGGCGACGAACGCATATTGGTTGGCTTCACGCTTGTAAATATGCGGCAGCGGTCCACCAACAAACAATGCACAAAATGCCAATTCAAATGCACTTTTTGACACACCACCTCCCTTCGCTTACTTTCTGCCCGATGCGCATCATCCGCCATGTCTCCACCTTCGTTCTTCCGCTATCCGCCGGTGAGCGACGCTGACCGGCAGTGGGGCCTCTACGTCACGACGGTGGGCAGTAGCTGGTGTGAACCGCGGGCACCTTATCCGCCAGCACCGCACCCGGCGGGCTACCATTTCATCTGGGAACGGGGGCGCATCCTTTCGGAGTTTCAGGTCATTTACGTCACCCGCGGAGAAGGCACGCTCGAGACGAAGTCCGCGGGCACGTGGACCGTCCAGGCCGGGCAAGCGTTCCTGCTCTTTCCCGGCGAATGGCATCGCTATCGCCCCGCCCCGCAGGAAGGATGGGACGAACACTGGCTGGGCTTTGCCGGTGGTTACGCGGAGCGATGGCTCCAGCAGGGCTTGATCTCCGCGCGTCGCCCCGTGTTCAACGCCGGCTTGGACTCAGATCTGATGGCTGCGTTTATCCAGGCGATTAACTTGGTGAAACAAGAATCGTCCGGATTTCAGCAGAGCCTCGCGGCGTTGGTCTTGGAGATTTTGGGGCGCATTCATGCCGCCGAACGCACCACGGAGGTGGGGGCGAACGAGCTTCGCAAGGTGGTATTGGAAACCAAGCTTTATCTGGCCGAGCGCCTGGAAGAGTCCATCGACTTACCGGCCCTGGCCGCTCACCTCACCGTCAGCTACAATACGCTGCGCCGGGCATTCAAGCTGCACACTGGATTTTCCTTGCACCAATACCAACTCGAACTCCGGATCAGCAAGGCTAAGCAACTGTTGGAGGGCACGTCCCTGGCGGTGAAGGAAATCACCAGTCAGCTTGGCTTCGAAAGCCCTTATTACTTCTCGCGGCTGTTTAAGAGGCGGATCGGTCTGTCGCCAGAGGTTTGGCGTCATCAAGCACACGGCGGAAACCATGTCCCGGACGCCCCCCCGCCGCCCGGCCCCGTGTAACTCCGCCAGTGTAAACCCAGAGAGCTGTTGAATGGCTCCAGGGACACGCCGGGGGCTTCTGGCAGCCCGCGCTGGGAATGAACCCCGCCGGTCTTCATCAG
>JAKCAB010000361.1 GCA_021839785.1 bacterium
TGAAGCTCCTCAGCGTGCCCTGCGCCGCGGCGCGACGCCACCAAGCGACCAATTGCGCGGTCGCAGCGTCGGCCTGCGCGGTCGCGGTTTGTTCGAGCGCGGAATCGCCCGCGGCCCGCGCCAGTTGGGCGAAGGCCAGCAGCGAAGCCAGATAACGGTTCGCGTACAGGTCGCCGCGCGCGCCATCCGGGCGCCAACCGGATTTTTGCCAGTCCGCGAAGCAAGCCTTCAATTCAGGCCACGCCGCCAGGACGCGCGCCTGTTCGCCCACCCGCTCCGCGTACAAGCGCACCGCGTACAGGTTCCCAAACGGGTGTGCCGGCCGATCCGACCCGAGCCGGTTCAACTCTTCGTCAGGCGCTGCGAACCGCGCGCGCCGCGCGCCGGCGCGCAAATCATATCGGCGCCGCTCAGTGAAAGGCGGGTGTTGCGTCCACTCGGCGGCCAGCCAGGCGCGAACCTGTTCCTGAAGCGGGCCGCTCATATGCGGGTAAGCCCACGCCAGCGCGGCAAACGCTTCACCGCTGTCGGCAAAGAAAAACTCGCGCCCCGCGAGGCCCGGCTCGACGAGCAATGGTGCCCAGCGCTGCGACAAAAACTCGCGCACGCCCGCTTCGAGTTCGGACTGGAGTTGTGCCGGTGAAGCGCTGGCAGCGGGTGCCGCTTGCGCGGGCACTTTTACGTCGGCCGCCGCGACCGTCTTCACCTTAGCCGCCGGGCCAGACTCGCCCGCGACCAGGCACAACACGCGGCTGCCGGTGAGCCAGAACAGGCGGTTGCCCGCCACCGCCACGCCGCCGCGACCCGGTCCGTGCCATTCGTTCCGCGCCCAAGGCGGATTGCGGAAACCGCCGTAGGTGTCGCGTTCGCCGTGGATCGTGAACAGCCGGTGCGATTCCAGGTCAAATCCGCTCAGCGTGCCCTGGTGGGTGATCAACGCCAGGCGACCGGCCACCACGAAATTCTGCGATTCGTCGGCGGTGCCCCAGAACGTGTTCCACGGCGGCTGCGCTCCGCTGGTGTGGAAGGGCGGCGCGATGCGGTTGGCCGCCAGGTCGAGCAGGCCCAGCGCGACCAGCGGCGCCACGCCGAGATTCCAATTGCCGTAGGCGCTGCGGTTGAAGACGAGCAGGCGGCCATCGGCGGTCAGCGCGGGCGGCGCACCCACGCCCTGGCAACCCGCCGCCCAGAGCACCGGTGCCAACGGCGCTTCCTCACCGGTCCCGGCATCGAGGACGAAGAACGTCCGCGCATCCGGGTGGTCACGGAGGTAGTCTTGAACGACTTGCTGCTCGCGCGCCCAAAGTTCGGGCGTGCCGTGCGCGGCGTCGCTCTTGATCCAGGCGTCGAGCTGGCGCCAATCGCGGTCGTCCGCGCCGGCGTTGCGCGCAAGCAACGACCGGTCGCGGGCAATGCGCTGGGCCATGTTCAACGCCGGGTTGGTGCGGACGATGACGTACGTCTTCCCGCCGGTTGTGACGACCACCGGGTAATAATCGCGCGCCGACTGGCCCGCCAGCGGCCGCGAAGTCCAGCGAAGCCGGCCCGAAACGGCGTCGAAGCAGCGCACCCGCAAATCCTCCGTTGTGACCCAAACCCGGCCGTCCGCGGCGGCAGCCGTCTGGCGCACCGCCGCACCGAGATCGGCCTGCCACTGCACTGCGCCATCCGCCAGCGCCACACTGAAAAACCGGCCGTTCCGCGAGCCGATGAAGACCCGACCGTCGGTGATCGTTGGTGACGCCGCGAAGCTGTCCAAGGCGACTCGCCAGCGCGCGACACCAGTCGCGGCGTCCAGTGCAACCAGGCCGCCACCGGCGCTGGCTGCGACGACCACGCCGTCCGCGATTGCGGGCGATTGCAGAAAAGGCGCGTCGCCGACAAACCGCCAGATCGGTTCGCCGTTGGTGGCTTGGAGAGCGTACAGGTTGCCGGCGTGCGTGGCGACGAACACGCGGCCATCGGCAACGATCGGCTCCATTGCCGTGCCGAGGCGTTCGCCGTCGAACTCCACGGCCCAGGCCAGGCGGAACGGTGGTCGCAGTTCCGCCGGCACGAAGCCGCTGTGCTGCGCGTTGCCGTGCAACGCCGGCCAATCCGCGTGCGCGAGGCAGCACAACACCGGAAACGCCACGAAGTGCAAGATGCTAACGGCGAGGAAGCGGGAACGGCTCGGCAGACGCATGACCGCGGACTACCACACCGGTCGTGCCGTCGCAAGCGAAGGTGGCCTTGCTGGCGGGCTGGGGACAGCCGATCCTGCCGCACCCGCCACAGAGACGCGGAGACACAGAGATTCAATTTGGAACTCAGGAATTTGGCGACGCGATCTTTGGTTTCCGGCCTTCCTGGCTACCAAATTCAACCTCCGCGCCTCGGCGTCTCGGCGGTTGAGATGGCGGGGCTCAGCAGAGTTTCGCCCCACCACCGCGTTTGAGCGGCGTTTGACACGCCCATCGCATTTCTTATAGTCGCCCTCCTTTATGAATCGGACTCCGCACGTGGCCGTCGTCGGCGCGACCGGCGCCGTCGGCATCGAAATGATCAAGACGCTCGAGCAACGCACTTTCCCGGTGAGGAAACTCACGTTGCTCGCCTCCGCCCGTTCCGTCGGCAAGAAACTCAAGTTCAAGGGTGCGGACGTCACCGTGCAGGAGTTGACCAAAGATTCCTTCAGGGGCATCGACATCGCCCTGTTCAGCGCCGGCGGCAGCATCTCGAAGGAGTTCGCGCCGGTCGCGGTCGCGGCCGGCTGCGCGGTGGTGGACAACTCGAGCGCGTTTCGCATGGATCCCGCGGTGCCGCTCGTGGTGCCGGAAATCAACGCGGCGGACGTGAAGTCGCACCAAGGCATCATCGCGAATCCGAACTGTACCACCGCGATCACGCTCATGGCGTTGTACCCGCTGCACGCCGCTTTCGGCTGCAAGCGCATTTTCGCCTCGAGTTACCAGGCCGTCTCGGGCACGGGCGCCAAGGCCATCGCCGAACTCGAGCGCCAGGTGGACCAGATCGTTCACGGCCAGCCCGTGACACGCGAGGTCTATCCGCACCAGATCGCCTTCAACGTGTTGCCGCACGTGGATTCCTTCCTGCCCAGCGGCTACACGAAGGAGGAGATGAAGATGGAAAACGAAGGCCGCAAAATCATGCACCACCCGACCTTCCGCGCGAGCGTCACGTGCGTGCGCGTGCCGGTGTACCGTGCGCATTCGGTGGCGGTCAGCGCCGAGTTCGAGCGCCCCGTCACCGTGGACGCCGCGCTCGCGGTTTTGCGGCAAGCGCCCGGCCTCGACGTGATCGACAATCCCGCCCAGTGCGAGTACCCGCTGCCGCTTTATCAGGCCGAGAAGGACAACTGCGCCGTCGGCCGCGTGCGGATGGATTGTGCGCTCGAAAACGGTCTGTGCTTCTGGGTCAGCGGCGACCAACTCCTCAAAGGCGCGGCGCTCAATGCCGTCCAGATCGCCGAAGAGCTGCTCAAAGCCTGAGCCGGCTCCCGGCCCTTTATCCCATGACCTCCGCAGTCGCCAGCAAATCGGTCGTGTTCCGCACCCGCTATCCGCTGGCCCACGCCTCGACCCTGGCCGCGCGCCAAAGCGCACTGGCGGCTGCGCTGGGCCGTTGTCGCAACGCTCAGGAAAGACTGGCCTGGCTGGTCGATCGCGCGCGCCAACGGCCGTCCCTGCCGGCTGACTTGCGGACCCCGGCTCAGCGCGTGCCGGGCTGCTTGTCCCAACTGTGGCTGGTCGCGGAATTTCGCGACGACCGGTGCTGGTTCCACTGCGACTCGGACTCGCAGGTGATGCGGGCGATGGCGCTCCTGGTCGCCGAGGTCTATTCCGGCTGCACGCCCGCGGAGATCCTGGGCGACAACTACCAATGGCTCGCCGGTTTGGGCTGGCAGCAGCTTTTGACGCCCAACCGCCGGAACGCCCAGGCGCGCACCTGGGAACAAATCCGCGCGTTCGCGGCCACCCAGCTCGGAGTCGCGTCAGCCTCCCCCGCCGGCGAAACCGGCTGAGGTTGCCGTGCGTTTCTACGACGCGCACAACCACCTCCAGGACGAGCGCTTCGCCGGTCGGCAGGCGGAACTCGTGGCGGCGTGCCGGCCCGAAGGTGTCGCGGCAATGGTGGTCAACGGCGCGTGCGAAGCCGACTGGCCGCAGGTCGCCGCGCTGGCGCGACAGTATCCCGATCTGGTGCGGCCCAGCTTCGGCGTGCATCCGTGGTACGTGGCCGAGTGCACCCCCGCGTGGCAAGCCACGCTGGTCCGCTGGTTGGACGAGACGCCCGGCGCCGCGATCGGCGAGATCGGTCTGGATCGTTGGAAGCCGGGGCTGGATTTGCCGGCGCAGGAGGCAGTCTTTGTGTGGCAACTCCGCCTGGCGGCCGCGCGCAATCTGCCGGCGAGCATCCATTGCCTCCAAGCCTGGGGCGGGATGTTCGACCTGCTTCGCAGCGAACCGCGACCGGCTTGCGGCTTTTTGCTGCACTCGTACGGCGGGCCGGTGGACATGGTCGCGCAGCTGGCCAAGCTGGGCGCGTATTTCTCGCTGCCAGGCTACTTCGCCCACGCGCGCAAACAGCGCCAGCGCGACACCTTCCGCGCCGTGCCACCTGACCGCCTCCTGATCGAAACCGACGCGCCCGATCAACTTCTGCCCGCCGGCCGGCCGGCCGGGCCAGGTGCGTCGGCAGATGAAACTGCGCCGCGAATCTACACATTCGAAGACCCCGCCACGGGCAAACCGCTCAACCACCCGGCGAACCTGCGGGCGGTCTATGCGTTCGCAGCAGAGCTTTTCGGCGAACCGTTGCCAGCACTCGCCGCCCGCGTCGAAGCCAATTTCTCCCGCCTGTTCGGATGACGGCGAGATTGGCTGGGGCCGCGGTTTGCCGGCGACGTGAGCCGGGCTAGATTGCGCGCAACTTTTTGCCGAACCAGCGATCACCATGCAGTACATAGAGTTGTCGAGACCAGCAGCTCAAGATGCGCCGAAACTGGGCCGCATCTGTTTCGAGGCTTTTCGCGCGGTGTCCGAAGGCCACGGCTTCGAGCGGCCTTTCCCCGATCCGGAGACGGCGGCCCGGGTGCTCCAGTTGATCCTGGACCTGCCGGGCAGTTTCGGCGTCGCCGCACGCGTGGATGGCCGGCTGGTCGGTTCGAACTTCCTGCTCTTGACCGATGGGGTCGCCGGTGTGGGGCCGATCACGGTGGATCCGGCGATTCAGGGCCGTGGGGTCGGCCGGCGGTTGATGCAGGCGGTGCTCGATTACGCGGCGCAACGCGGCGTTGAGCGGGTTCGACTTTTGCAGGACGCTTGCAACACCGTTTCCCTCTCTTTGTACGCCTCGCTTGGCTTTGACCGCCGGGCCTGGATTTCTTCTTCTGCCCGCTGCGCAACACTTCGCTGTACCGCGCCACCCTCAAGAGCGGCTGCCGGCTGACCTCGATGATGACGTTGATGACGCTTGGCCCGTACGAGGAGCCGGAACCAGTGTGGCTGCCTTCGATCGCGTTCTGATCGTCGGCGGACGCGTCGTCGGCAGGTGGGTTCCGTGTCGAACGACTCGGCGCGTACGTGTTTTTACGAACGCCGCGCCAACACTGAAAAAGAAAAGGGACGGCGCGAACGCCGTCCCCAGGTTGCAGGAGGTTCGGGTTGACTAAAATCAGACTTTCGCCGGCATCTTGGTCCAGGCGCCCTGTTTGCCGCTGGACTCGAGGCAGGTCTTGATGAACGCCATGCCCATCCAGCCGTCCTCGACGTTGGCATACTTCGAGCCGTCGCAGGCAAACGGCTGGCCCGCCTGGAATTTGCGCACGTCCGCCTCGAAGCACCGGTGCAGCCGCGCGAAGGCGTCGTGGAAAGCTTCCGGGTGTCCGGGCGGGATCGTCGGTTCGGCCATGAGATCGGCCGGCGCGTCTTTCGGGATGAAACCGTCGCCGGGGCTGACGGCGCCGCGGAAGTACACGCGGTCGGGCTGCCCCATGAGTTTGATGGTGATGGACTCGGGTTCTTCTGCGCGCCAGAGCAACGTGCCCTTGGTGCCGCAGACCTCGAGACCGAGGTCGTTCAAGTGGCCGATGCTGATCTGCGAGGCGCGCACCAGCGCCCGCGCGCCGTTGCTGAGGTGGCAGTACGCGGTGAAGTGGTCGTCAATGGGCCGGCCTTTGACGAAGATTTCCAAGTTGGCGGAAACCGACTCCACGTCGAGTCCGGTGACGTACCGAAGTTGCATGAGCGCGTGCGTGCCGATGTCCCCGCCGCAGCCGGAGCCGCCGGCTTTCTTGGGATCGACGCGCCACGCCGCCTGTTGTTGGCCGGTGTCCTCGAGCTTGGTCGCGAGCCAGCCTTGCAGGTAATAGCTGTCCACCCAGCGGATGTCGCCGAGCAACCCGGCGCGAACGATGTAGCGGCTGAACCGGCTGGTCCAGTGGCCCAGATACGTGTGCGCAACGCCGAACGGGATTTTCTTCTCGCGAACCGTTTTCACGATCTTCTCCGCATCCTCCAGCGTCACCGTGAGCGGCTTTTCGCAAAACACCGGAATGCCGGCGTTGAGCGCCTTCATGGCCGGGTCGAAGTGCACGAAGTTGGGGGTGACGATGAGGATGTAATCCAGCTTCTGGTCCGCGGGCAGCGTGGCGTTCGCCGCGATCATTTCGTCGTAGGATCCGTAACCTTTGATCGGGTACGGCCAGTTCGCGGCTTCCTCCAAGGCGATCTTCGGATCGGGGAACAGCGCGCCGGCGACGACGCGGCGGGTGCCGTCAAAGTGAATGGCTTTCTGGTGCGGGTGGACGATGAAGGCGCCCTTGCCGCCGCCTACCAAGCCGACATTAAGAGGTCTCGGAGACATAGGTTCTATAGGCTCACTGGTTTCGATTGATGCACCCCTTCCCGAAAGCCACCGTTGGCTTCGCGGCTAGAGACGCGGATTCATTGGTGCGAGAGTAAACCGGGGTCATTGGGCGGCAAGGTTTTTGTCGCAGGCGAACCGAAAGCCGAGTTGCCTCAAAATGAATGGCCCCGAAGAGACAGCGATGCCCAGGCAACGAGTGATCGAACGAAACGACGAATTGGAACTGCCGACGCAGAAGAAGTGACT
>JAKCAB010000532.1 GCA_021839785.1 bacterium
GGTCCACCACGATCACGCGCAGCTTGGACTCGGGCCGCACCCACTGCACGTCCGGGTGCAGGTGCTCGCCGATCTTGCGGCAGCTCGGGCAGCGATCGCAGCAATCCACCGCCGCACCTTCCGGCGCGCGTCGCGGCGGCGCGTGGCAGTTCAAGGTTTTGGCCAGCGTGCCGGCGAGCGCTTCCAGGTCTTCGAGCCGGTCGCCGCTGAACAGGTAGGCGTGGCCCAGCCGGCCGCGCTCCAGGCTGCGTTGCAGCAAGGCGACGCCAGCGGGTGCGGGTTGGAAATCGGCAAAGGCCATCGGCAAAATGCGGGTCGCGCGCCGCGCTCAGGCTTTCGATCCGATCAACCGCTCGAAGCGCGCGTAGGCGTCAGCCCACACCGCGGCATCGGCAGGCTCGACGGTTATGGTCTCGAAGGAGCGGCGCACCACGTCGCGCGCCGCGGCCAGCGACGGCAGGTGGCCCAAGGCGAGGGCTTGAACGAGGCTGTTGCCCGCGGCGGTGGCTTCGACGGGTCCGGCGATGACCGGGAGTTGCAGCGCGTTCGCCGCAAAGCGATTCAGCAACTCGTTTTTGCTGCCGCCCCCCACGATATGCAACCGCGCCAGCCGGCGGCCGGTCAGTGCTTCGATCTGCCGCAACGTACGCCGGTAAAGCAGCGCCAGGCTTTCGAGAATGCAGCGCACGAACGCGCCGGGCGTGTCCGGCACCGGCTGGCCATGCTCGCGGCAAAACGCGGCGATCTTGCCCGGCAGGTCGCCGGGACTGACAAAGCGCGGGTCGGCGGGATCCACGAACGACGCGAAGGCCGGCGCCTCCGCGGCGAGTCGCGCCAGCGTGACGTAGTCAAACTCATGGCCTTGGCGTGCCCATTCGCGGCGCGATTCCTGGACCATCCAGAGGCCGATGATGTTCTTCAAAAAGCGGACCGAGCCGCCGTAGCCGATTTCGTTCGTGAAGTTGGCTTCGCGCACCGTGTCGTTGATGACCGGCCGCGCAAGCTCGACCCCCATCAGCGACCAGGTGCCCGAGCTGAGGTAAGCCCAGTCGTCGCCCGCGCCGGGCACGGCGGCGACCGCGGCGCCGGTGTCGTGCGAACAACTCGCCACCACCTCCACGCCGTGCAAGCCGGTCTCCTGCGCCAGTGCCGGTCGCAACGGTCCCAGCCGCGAGCCGGAAGGCACGATCGGCGGGAACATGTCTGCCCGCAGGCCCAGCGTGTTGAGCAGTTTCGCCGACCACGTCCGCGTGCGGGGATCGTAAAGTTGCGTGGTGCTGGCCAGCGATTCTTCGTACCGCGCCACGCCGCTGAGCCAGTGGTTGAAGGCGTCGCCCACGCCGAGGATCAGATCCGCGCTCGCCAGGCGGTCCGGCGATTCGGCGGCGAGCTGGAAAATCGTGTTGAACGGCAGGAACTGAAGGCCCGTTTCCGCGAAGATTTCCGGCCAGCCGATCTTCGCCGTCGCGGCCTTCACGCCGTCGGCGGTGCGGGCGTCGCGGTAATGAAAGGTCGGCTCGATCTCCGCGCCTGCCTCGTCGTACAAGAGATAATCCACGCCCCACGAATCGGTGCTGATGCTGGCGATGGGCACCTTCAGGGCCGCCGCCTTGCGGAGACCGGCCCGGAGTTCGTCGAACAACGCCGCGATGTTCCAATGCAGGGAATCGCCGTCCTGGACAGGCGTGTTAGGGAAGCGGTGAAGCTCGGTCAGGCTGAGCCGGCCGTCTTCGAGCGTGCCGAGCATCAGCCGGCCGCTCTCGGCACCGAGGTCGCAGGCGAGGTAATGGGTTTTCATGGTCACGCGGTGGGACGATTGAACTGACCTCGCGCGCAAATGCAATGCCGAAGCGCCGGCCGGCGCGGGACCGGGCACGCGCGCGAAAGCATGAAGGCCGGCATTCCCGCTGATGCGCCCCGCTGTCGGCGCGGCAGCGCCGAGGTTTGACGGCTGATTGCGCACCGCGTGTTGGCTGGCGCGCCTGGCCGGGGCTGTCCGGCGCTGCTTATTCCTCCAGGGCGCGAATGTGGGCCTCCACCGACGCGGCCAACGCCTCCAGATTATAGCCTCCTTCGAGCACCGAGACCAGGCGGCCGGGCCTGCCGGCCCCGGTGAGAGACCGGGTGGTGGGGCGAACGTGCGCCTTCATCCCGGCCTCGCCGTCTCGGGACGGCCCGGTGCCGGCCAGGGTGCCATCCTCGGGGCGGACGCCAACGCACGTGGGCAGGTTCAGGTTCATAAGATGATTGGGCTGCTGGCCGATTCCACGCCAAAGACCCGCCGGCGGCCATCCCGCAGCCACGGTTGCCAATCGCCGGACCGGCCGTCGCCTTCAAACCGCCGGCTGGCTCCCAGCCACGTCCGGCGGGTGCCCACCGCGATGGAATCTGTGCTCGCGTCGTTCCGAGCCAACCTTGGTGCGATCGCTGCATTACGAACCTGTAATGCCGGGGAAAGCCAGCGGTAAGGCGCGGGAAGTCGAACTCATAACGAGAAAGGATACAAATATGGCAGTCCAACTAACCGAGAGAAGAGACGGCCAGGTGCTGGAGGCGCAGGTGAGCGAGAAGCTGACCGATGCGGATTACCGGCAGTTCGTGCCGGAGTTCGAGCGACTGGCGAAACAACACCTTACCATTAACGATATGAAGATACATTCCATCTCAAGTTCAATCCGTCACGACTCAAGGCAACCGGTCGCCCGGAACGGGCGTCGCTCGGTTGCCGCCGTTCTGCTCGCCGCCTGGCTGTTGCCGATGTGCGGCCCGGCCGCGCAAGCGGCCGGGCCTCCGCCAGGCAAGGCCATTACTGATGACGGCATTCGCATCGCCGTGACGGAGGCTTTGCAGCGGGCGCGGGGCGTGGGGGCGCAGGCCGTCGAGGTTGCGGCGGACCGGGGCGTGGTCGCGCTTTCAGGGACCGTGGGCAATCTGCTGGCCAAAGACCGCGCCGTGCGGATCGCCGAAGTCACGCGCGGGGTTCGCAGCGTCATCGATCGCATGGCGATAGACACCCCGGCCCGGCCGGACGAAGACATTCGGAAAGACATCCTGACGGCGCTGATGAACGATCCAGCCACCGAGCACTACCAGGTGGGCGTCAAGGTGAAGGACGCCGTGGCCACGCTTTCCGGCACGGTCGGCTCCTGGGCGGAGTCGCAGCTCGCCGCGCAGCTCGCCCGCGGCGTGGTCGGCGCGAAGGCGATCCAGAACAATCTCCAAGTCAAGTACAGCGCGTCGCGGACCGCGTCCCAGATTCTGGCGGATGTGCGGTCGCGTTTGCAGTGGGACGTCTGGGTCGGTGGCGATCCGGTGACCGCAACCGCCCAGGATGGCAAGGTGACGCTGACCGGAAGTGTCGGCAGCGCCCTCGAAAAATCCCGCGCGGTGACCGACGCCTGGGTGACCGGCGTCACGGACGTTGACGGCAAGGCGCTGGAGGTGGATCCCGAGATCAGCCGGAAGACCGAACGCAGACTGTCCACTCCGGTGGCGACCGACGCGGCGATCCGGCAGGCGGTGCTCGCGGCCTTCCGTTACGATCCGCGCGTGGCGCCCGGGGTTCCCGAGGTGATCGTGGAGGACGGCTCCGCTATTCTTTCCGGCAAGGTGGGGAATCTCAAAGCCAGGCTGGCGGCGGGGGCGGACGCCAGGAACACGGCGGGGGTGTGGAGGGTGGACAACCTGCTGATCGTCCAACGCCGGGACCTCCCCAGCGATGCCGAGGCCAGCCGGGTGCTCAAAGACGCACTGGTTCGCGACCCGCTGCTCGCGGGAGCGCAAATCGAGTCGGCCGTCGTCGATCACTCGGCGTACCTCTCGGGCTGGGTCTCCAACAGCCTCCAGCAGGCGGAGGCGCACGATATCGCCTCCCGAGTCCAGGGAGTGGTCGAAATCCGGAACCACCTGAAGGTGGATCCCGAGGACGCGGTTTCGTATTTCGACTGGCCCTACCTGGCCTCGGATGATTATGCCCCGCCCCGGCCGAAGAGCGACGCCGAGATTGCGCGGTCGATCCGGAAAGCCTTCTTTTGGAGCCCGTTCGTCCACCGCAACGACATCACCGTGACCGTGCATGGCGGTGTGGCCACCCTCAATGGCAGGGTCGGCAGTTGGGTCGCTTACGAGGAGGCCGACACCGACGCCCGCAAGGGCGGCGCCACGGCGGTGGTCAACGATTTGAGCGTCCCGAAAGGTGTCTGGTTCTGAGGGCACACGAGCCCAAACGGCTTGCGCCGGCCAGGGCGAGAACCGGAATCTCCAGCCCGCCGGCAGCGTGAACGGGGCCATCCGCAACTTTTGCGGGTGGCCTCTCATATCTGCGGTCCCGCAATCCCCGGTTGCCAGCTTGCCAGGCCCAACGTCCGGAGCCGGGCAGATCGAGCATGAGCAGGGCGCACCAGGCCGACGACGCGCCTCCGGGTGCTCCCATGAAAGCCGGCGGCCGCCTGGCAGGCTGGTACTTCACACAAACAGCACCTTGGTCGTCGGCGCGTCGGGATCCCGGCCGCGGGTGGGTTTGCTGGTGACCCCGGCGACGTCCTTGATCGAAATCTGTCGCCCACGCGTCTTCGCGCCTTTGACCTCGACCTGGGCGGGCTCGCAGGTCTGCTGGTTGATCTTCTGGTACGGCGCGGGTTTGTAGCGGATGAACAACCCGGCGGGCGTGTCCGGCTCGAAGAACAGCACCTTCGACTTGTCCGGTGCGAGCGCGTATTCCTTGTCAAGAATGGTGCCCCCGAACGTGAAGCGTTTCAGGTAACTCGCCTCGCGCGTGGCATAGGCCAGGGTGAAAATCCGCTCGCGCTCGGGCAGCCCGGCGTAGATCAAGTCCGGCCCCACGAAGAGCTTCTCCGGTAGTTCGATGACCTTGTACCGGCCGTCTTTGAACACCATCAGAATCTTGTCGAACTTGGTGCACTCGGTCTTGAACTCCTCGCCGTTGACCTTGTAGCCGAGGTAACCGGTCTCGCGGTCGTAGGCAACCTTGAACGCCTTGAACGCAACCTCCTTGACGTCGATCTCGTCGTGCCGGCTGCTCTTCGTGAGTCGCGGATAAAGCGGGCCGTACTTTTCGAGGAGCCCTTCGAGGTGCCCGATGGCGTACTTCACGAGGTTCTTGAGGTGCTTGCGCGTCTCAGCCAAGTCGGCCTTCACCGCGGCCATCTCCTCGCGGTGCTTGGTGATGTCGAAGAGCGAAATGCGGCGGATGCGCACCTGGAGCAGGCGGTCCACGTCCGGATCGGTGAGGTCGCGGACCAACTCCTTCTGGAACGGCTTGAAGCCCTCGTAAACTGCGGCGATGACGGTCTCGTTCGTCTTGCACTGCTCGATCCGCTTGTAGAGTCGCTCCTCGATGAAAATGCGTTCCAGCGTGCGGAAATGGAGTTCGTCCTGGAGTTGGCGCTCCTTCAATTCCAGCTCGCGTTTGAGCAAGGCGACGAGCTGCTCCGTGTTTTCCCGCAACACCTCGCTCGCCGTGAGTTCCACCGGGCGGTGGTCGCGGATGACGACGATGCGGCTGGCGATCGTGACCTCGCAATCGGTGAAGGCGTAGAGCGCGTCCACCAGCTTCTCGGCGTCCACCCCGAGCGGTGCCTTGATCTCGATTTCCACGTCCTCGGAGGTGAAATCGTTCACCGATTTCACCTTCAGCTTGCCTTTGCGCGCGGCGTCTTCGATGGACGCCATCAGTGACTCGGTGGTGGTCGTGGGCGGGATTTCCTTGATGACCACCGTGCCTTCGTCCTTGACCTTGATCCGCGCGCGAACCTTCACCGAACCGGTGCCGTCTCGGTAATCCCGGGCGTCCATGAGGCCGCCGGTGGGAAAGTCGGGCAGGCACTTGAAGGGTTGCTTTTTCAGGATCGCGACCTGCGCCTGGAGCAGCTCGGGGAAATTGTGGGGCAGAATGCGCGCGGCCAGGCCGACCGCGATCCCCTCGGTGCCGAGCATGAGCGTGAGCGGCAGCTTGCACGGCAGCGCCACCGGCTCCTGGTTCCGCCCATCGTAGCTGGGGACGAACTCGGTGATTTCGTCGTGGAACAGCTCCGTGCGCGCCAGCTCGGTGAGCCGGCACTCGATGTACCGCGCCGCCGCGGCCGGATCGCCGGTGAAGAGGTTGCCGAAATTGCCCTGGCCTTCGAGGAGGTAACGCTTGGTGGCCAGCACCACCAGCGCGTCGCCGATCGCCGCGTCGCCGTGCGGGTGAAACTTCATCGTGTCGCCCACGACGTTGGCGACCTTCGTGAAACGGCCGTCGTCGCCGCGGTGGAGCGCCCAAAGAATGCGGCGCTGCACCGGCTTCAAACCGTCCGCGAGGTTTGGGATGGCGCGGTCACGGATGACGTAGGAGGCGTAATCGAGAAAACTGCGGTCCACCCGGCGGTGAAGCGGCGCCTCGACCTGCTTCGGATTGAACGGCCGGTGCGCCACGGCAAGCGCCTCCGGCACCACCTCGGCTTGAACGTGACTTTCACCGTTGCCGGCGGCTGGCTGGGCGGGCGCAGGCGCAGGGGCGGGCGTCGTGGCGGTGGATCTGCGCTTGACCACGCCGGCCGGGGGGGGCTTCGCGCCGCCGGTCGGCCGTTCGGACTGCGACTCTGTTCTTCGGTCACTCACGGAGGACAGGTTAACAGGGGTTTCGGACTCCGAGAACGCAATTCCCCACCAGTTGCAAGACGGTTCAACTGCCCCAAGCGTCCGCCAACAAGCCGTCATGGCCGCGGGTTTCCGAAGCGCGATTTCCGAAGATTGCCAATTCGCGAAAAAGATTGACCCGGGGATTGCGGTCTGGTACTCGATCGCGCCAATCGGTATGAAGGGACCGTTTCAACCGACGCAGGCTCTCAGGCTCTCAGGCTCTCAGGCTCTCAGGCTCTCAGGCTCTCAGGCTCTCAGGCTCTCAGGCTCTCAGGCTCTCAGGCTCTCAGGCTCTCAGGCTCTCAGGCTCTCAGGCTCTCAGAGCGTGTCTGAAAATGCCAGGACCGACGGTTGAAATCGGAATTCCGGACGGCGCCGTGAAGAAATGCAGCAAGCGAGTGCAGTCGGCGCTTGACAGGAGCAGACCGGGGGGGCGGCCACC
>JAKCAB010000697.1 GCA_021839785.1 bacterium
GGTGTCCCGGCGGGCCGATGCCGCAGGAAACAAGGAGTGGGCAAGCAGGCCGCTGCCCGGTGGACCCGTCCGCACGCCTACGACTGCGGCACGCGGATCTTCAGATTGCGGAACCACACCTCGCCGCCGTGGTCTTGGAGCAGGAGGTGGCCGCGGAGTTTTTCACCGAAGCCGGCCAAGTTCTTAAACTTGCTCTTCGCCACCGCGGCCTTCACCTCCGCGCTGCCCAGCTCGTATGCGAGCGTTTTCTCGCCGTTCAGCCAGTGCTCGACGTGGTTGCCGCGGACCAGAATGCGCGATTCGTTGAACTGCCCGGCGGGGCGCAACTTGATCGACATCCGCGTCGGCAGCACGTCGTAGAAGCTCGCGGTGACGTGTTTGGTGGGCTGCTCCGAGGCTTCGGGATCGTTCGCGGTGACGAGTTGGTATTCATGGCCGAGGGCGCTGTTGCGGTTCTCGGTGATGAAATACTTCACGCCGCTGTTGCCGTCAGGCGCGAGCCGCCACTCGAAGCTCAATTCGAAGTCGTCGAAGCTGGCATCGGTGATGATGTCGCCGCCGCCGCCTTTGAGCGTGTGTTTGAGGCAACCGTCCTCGACCACCCACCCCTTGGTGGGAAAAGTCGCCTTCTTGAAGTTGCGCCAACCGGAGGTGGAGTGGCCGTCGAACAGCGGCTTCCAGCCGCCGGCCTTCTCGGCGTCAGTGAGCGTGTTGTCCGCGGCGCGCGTGGGCCCCGAGAAGGCGGAGACGGCCAGCAGGGCCAGGGTTAGGAAGCGTAGGCGGGTGTTCATGCGCCGGGGATGTAAACGGCGGGGCGACGCAGGGTCAAGTCTGGCGCCCGGCACCGCCGGTCCCTGGCAGCGCGGGCAGGTCCGCCAGCGCGGCACGGGATCCCTGACATTCAAAATCCCGAGGGGCATCGACGGGAACCGGGATTCCGCGGGCAGTGCCGGCTGTGTTGTGCCTCCTTACCGGGTTTCCAACGCCCGATCGGTTCGCCCCGGTTTCCGGGAATGCCGGCGCGCCAGCCGAAGGGGAGCGCCGGCCGCCGCCGCTCAGTTCGCCACGACGGCGATGACGATTTGATCCTGGTAATCTCCGGCCGCTGCGTCGGCCAGGTTGCCGATGGTGATATCGATCGGGAGGCGCTCGCCGTCCGCCGACGAGGAAAGCCCGGCGGGCAGACTGATCTGGCGCCGGGTGGCCAGGTTGAGCCGGGTGCCGTTCACGGTGCAGACGTAGGGCACCTGGTCGGTGGTCGGCGTGGGGATGGCCTTCAGCACGCCGTTGTTGAGGGAACTGAAGGTGAGGTTGCAGCCGGTGTTCCGGCGCACCAGCAGATCGCAACCCAGGCGCTGACCCTGGGTGAGGGTGCCGAAGTTGAGGTTCTGGCTGGTGCTGTCGCTGAAGCCCGAGCCGCGGGGCACGACCGCGAGGACGGCCTCCGGTATGACCACGGCGCTGAGGGTGATCGTGCGCGAGTTCATCGGATTGCCCGGGTCATTGTAGTTGCGGTAAACGCTGACCGTAATCGAGTCGGTATAGGTTCCCGGGAAAACGATCTGACCGGGCGGGATGCAGAAGAGGAAGGAGAGCGGAATGCCGGTGCCGGCCTGTGCGTGGCTGCGGCCTGAAATGACCTCGTTGGCGGTGGCGCTGGGGGGCGCTTTAAGGATGAAACTCCGGGCGTTGGCGGGGTAGAGCTGGTAGTTGAGGCGGTTGAGGCCGGAACTCAGTTGGCGATTGAAGTTGCCCGTGGTGGTGGAAGGCCCGGCGGTGACGGCGTAAGCCCGGCTGCCGTTCTCCGTCTTGGCGAGGGTGAAGTTGACCGTGTTCGGATACTCGGTACCCGAAAAGCAACGGTAGCCGCCGGGCCAGGCCACGTTGCCGATTTGCAGCGCGTATTGGGCGAGGGCGCCGTCGAGCGCCGTGCCGAGCAGGAGCAGGCGAAAAAGGAAATGGCGCATGGTTACTCCGTGGTGGGGATCCGAACGGGGCCGAGGTTGACGTCGATGTTCTTGTCCGTGGGGATGGCGAGGGTGAAAGGAGCCTCCGGATGGTTGTCCAGCGTTCCCTGGCAGGGGCCGGCGGGCAGCCCGTGCAGATAAGCCAGACCCTCGCGATCGGTGATGAACTCCACCGGGGCGCCGTTCGCCGCCGTCACCGTGCCCGTCTGCAGGGCCGCGGGTTTCCCGTCGGCCCACAGCAGCGTCAGCGTGACGTTGGCGGAGGAGGCGTGGCCCAGGCGAACGAGGGTGCCGCTGCGGTAGGTGGGCTGGAGCAGGAGGTCGCCCTCTTGCGGGTCGAACTCGGCGTCGGGCTGCCGGGGTTCGACCCGCACCGGGGTGTTGTAATACCCGGTCAACTCCGGCAGGACGGCCGGGCCGAGCCAGCTTTCCTGCGCGGCATACCGCCCGGCTTGGGGGTACACCCCCACCCCGCCCTCCGCGTGGAGACTGCCGGTGCTCTCGACCAGGGCGAAGGAGTCCACCACCGGTCGGGAAACCCCGAATGCTCCGCCCGCATAGACCAGCGCGGTGCCCCAACGCAAGCTGGTGCGGCCTTCGCCGGTGCTCTGGAAATCCTGGCTGAGCAGGAGTTCGGCCCGCCGGCCGAAGTAACGCCCGTTGCCATAAACGCCCTGGGCGTCCGCCGTGGTCTGCACCCCCAGCATGCCGCTGAAGCTTTCCACGTTGCCGGGGGGGGTGTATTGCAGCTCGGTGCGCGTGCTGTGAAGGGTGGTATCGTGGCGGGCATAGGCCTGGATGCCCCGGCCCAGATTGAGGGTGACAGAGAGAAAGCCGGCCCACGCCGCGGCCTGGGCCGGGCCCGCTTGATGTTGCAGCGTGAGGTCGGCGCTGAACTGCCGCCACCGGTACCCGCCGGTCACGCTGTAGGACCGCAGTTGGGTGGCGCCCCGCTGGAGTTGCTCGCCGTACGCCAGGCCGGCGCTGAAGTGCTCGCCGAGGCGCTGCGAATACCGCCCCTGCCAATCCCAGGTTTCGCCCCGCGAGGGAGGGGAAAAAGAGAACGGGTCGGCGAAGCCGTGGCGGTCGCTGGCATGGCGGACCGCGAGGCTCGCCACGGCATTGGCGAAGACGCTGTCCGCCGGGGCGTAATACCGATACTGCAACCGTTCGGCGTGGCCCAGGCCCAGACCGCGGTTGCGCGTGAAGGCCGAATCCGCGGCGAACACGCCCACGGGCGTGTTGAGCACCACTTCGGCGCCGGCCTGCTGGGCGTCGGGCGTGGCCTGGCCGTTGAACCCGGCGGTGAGGGTGTCGGTGAACCCCCAACGATAGAAGGCGCTGGCGGCCGGGGCGGACTTGTATTCGTACGCGGGCGTGTCCGGTTGCGGGCGGCTCGGCAGGCCGACCGCGTAGTTGAATTCCGTTTCGCCGCCCTTGAGCAGGCCCGGATCGTAATAGAAGGTGGCGTTGATGTACTCCACGCGCCCCACCGGGTCGGTGAGGCGCAGGACCACGTCGTTGGCGCCGCCCGTCAGTGGAAAATCGCTGATCCGATGGGGCCCGGCCTTCAGTTGCCGGGTCTGGACCAGGTGCCCGTTGACGAGGATTTCCACCTGGGAATCTTCCTGGAGTTGGAAGGCGGTTTGCCCCAGCGGGCTGGTGACCCGGTAAGGCTGGAGCCGGTTCTCCCGGGACAGGGACAAGCCGGCCATCGGAATGAATCCCTGGAAGCCGGTCACGGGGTACTGGAGGTCGCCCAAGGTCCAGCGCCGGCGGTGCTCCGGCTGGTCCCACACCAGCCGCGTGTCGCGTTTCTCCCAGGGCTTGTCGGGCGCGGGATTGACCGCCGTCTCGTTTTCCAGCACCCAGCCGCGCAGATTGAAGGCGTTTTCGAACGCGACCTGGGGCTCGGCGAAACCCGACGTCGTGAAGCGGCGGCCCTCCCGGTAGTCCACGCCCCCGCGCACGTTCAGGTAAGCCGAGAACTCGCTCGGCGGCACGGGGCGGTTCGCCTGCACCGCCGGGGTGCCGATGAGGTGCCACGTTTCCGGCCGCCGTTCCGCCGGCGGAACGCTCAAATGCAGGGCCAGATTCGAAAAATCGAACCGCACGCGCACGCCGGCGGCCTCGAGTTGCGCGGGGCTGACCCAGACGCGGTTGGGGTCGGGCAGTTTCCCGAACCAGTCCGGGGCGAGCACCTCGGCCAACCGCCCACGCACCGGCCGAAGGTCCACCGCCACGAGGTCCGTGTCGCCGAGACGGGCGTTGACCTCGCCCAGATCCTGCCCGTTCAACGTGACGGGCAGGGGCAGGGTCTGCACCGCCGCCTCGGCCGGCGCCATCATCGACAGGAAAAACACAATCAAGACGCGCCAGACATGGCTCATTCGTGGGCGGTCAAGCGCGCCCGGTAGCTGGGTTCGCTGAAGTCGGCGGGCAACGTCAGGACAAACCGCCGCGTGTGCCCGGCCAGCACGTTTGCCCCGGCGAGGGGACGCAGGACCTCCGCGGCCACCTCCCGGCTTCGGCCGGCCGCGTCGGTGAGGGTCAGCGTCGGGTCCACGAGGTTTTGATGGGCCTGGCCCGAATTGACCACGGTCAGGAGCCAGGTGTGGGGGCCGGACCGGGTAAAGGCGGTGGCCTCGAGGGTGGGCCGGGCCTTCGGCGGCCGCACATAGACGGCGGCCACGTAGCGCAACTGGAACTTGATTTGGACCTTGTTCGTCTCCGGCGTGAAGTTGACCGGCAACTCCTCGGCGACCAGCCGGAACGCCCGCTCGCCCTCGGGATTGGACGGGCCGCGCCACACCACGCGCACCATCTGACTTTTGCCGGGGGCGATGGCCCCCTGCGGCGGAAACACGGTGAAGAGGCCGGCGGCCGGCGAATTCGTTTCCTTCCCGTCCGCGTCCAGATCCCAGGTGAGCACCCGGATTTCAAACGCCACCCGGTTGGAGGACTCGTTGGCCACCCGGAAAGTCTGCGCGACCCCCTTTCCCTTCGGAGCGAACGTCACGGACATGGGGACCAGCGTAAACGCGCCGGCGACCGTCGTGGCGAAACCCAGTCCCAGAATCAACCGCCACAGACAAGGAATACGCATGATTTTTGAACCTGAAAACCGCCGAGGGGCGGGTATGGGGTCAGACAAGTTCTTTTTTTAGAAGCTGCTTTTTCTCGGTCGCACCGATGAACGCAGAGCCGACCCGGACAATCAAGATTTTTGAGTGCCGGATTTTTGAGTGCCAAGGGCCGGTTCGCCGGTTCGCCAGGGCCGCGCTAAAGTCGGTTCGGTCCCTTCCCAATCCGAAACCCGAAGACCGAAAGCCGAAAGCAATCCGCAGTCCCGAATCCACAGCTTCCCCAGCGGAGCCGCCGCCCCGCGGATCGAGCCATTCTCGGATTTCGGATTTCGGATTTCGCGGCGGCCCGCGGTTCCCTCTCTTGGGGGAGAGGGTTAGGGTGAGGGCGAGCCCGGGTTCTCCCTGCCATCGGCCGGACTTAGCACCGCCCCGCGGATCGAGCCATTCTCGGATTTCGGATTTCGGATTTCGCGGCGGCCCGCGGTTCCCTCTCCTGGGGGAGAGGGTTAGGGTGAGGGCGAGCCCGGGTTCTCCCTGCCATCGGCCGGACTTAGCGCCGCCCTGCCGATTCACCCCGCGGGTGAAACCCACCCGCGCCGGCAAACCCTTTCCCCTCGGCGTCCATCGGCCCCGACCCGGCTCCGGTGGCGCGCGGCGCTTCTTGGCCCGAAAGCCGACCCCGCTAGTTGGCGGCAATCGTCAGGGTCAACGTGTCGCTGTAGGTATCCGCGTTGACCCAAGTCGACGAAATCGTGACGGACAAGTTCTTGTTCACCCCACTCCCGCCTGTCTTCGCAGTGGCGCTGGTTACGGTCGCTTCTCCACCGCTCAGAGTTACGGCGGCACCGTCATACTCCATCGAGTAGTTCACCGTGTCGGTGTTGTCTCCCGTCCCATTCAGTTTGGCTTGAGCGCCGACAGCATTTTCGCTTTCGAGCGTGACGGTGTAGCCGGTCTTTTTATTACACTTTTCGTTCACGATGGCAATCACCGTATCCGTCACCCCGCTGGCGATGTCCAGAGTGTTGAATCCCGTTTGCGACGTCACTGTGATCGAGGTGCTCACGGCCACCGTTCCACTGGGGGTGATCGACCCCGTCGTAGCGGCCAGACTCGTCAGCCCGGTAGCGATCAGTGCGAGCGCGATGAGGTCATTTCTCAGGTTTTTCATGTGCTTTTCCGTTTTTTTGTTTCGTTTTTTGTTTCGTCTTGTCTTTTCCAATCGGAAAGACAGCCGTACTTGTAGCAGTTCCCCTCGAGGTGTGCAAGCGTTTTTATTACGAAATATTACTTACCTGGAATCCTGTAGGCCCGCTGCCCCCTCCGGGCGGTATGCCGCCGGGGGTGGGGGGTGAACCTGGAAACCGCCGAGGGACGCCGCTGAACGCAGATAAGGCCAAGACAGTCAGGATGTTGAGTGACAGGAGCCGGTTCGCCCAGGGCCGCGCTAAAGTCGGTTCGGTCCCTTCCCAATCCGAAACCCGAAGACCGAATGCCGAAAGCGATCCGCAGTCCGCAGTCCCGAATCCACAGCGCCCCCCAGCGGAGCCGCCGCCCCGCGGATCGAGCCATTCTCGGAGCTCGGAACTCGGGTTTCGGATTTCGGGTTTCGGGGCGATCCGCGGGTTCCTCTCCTGGGGGAGAAGGTTAGGGTGAGGGCGAGTCCGGGTTCTGACTGCCATCGGCCGGACTTTAGTTTAGCGCCGCCCTGAAGTCCGAAACCCGAAACCCGAGCGGGCCCAACGCCCGGGCCAAACCCGGCCTTGCGGTTTGGCGGGCTTCTGGGGACTCTCCACGCCATTTGCGAGCGCCATGAACATCGGAGACATGCGGCAGGATTACACCCGCGACGAACTCCATCGCCGCGACTTGCAGCCGGACCCGTTCGCTCAATTCGCGGTCTGGTTTCGCGAGGCGTGCCAGAGCGGGATGATCGAGCCGAACGCAATGAGCCTGGCCACGGTGGGCGCGGACGGCCGCCCCACGCTGCGCACCGTGCTGCTCAAGAAATGGGATCCGTCCGGC
>JAKCAB010000566.1 GCA_021839785.1 bacterium
CGCGCACGCCGCCGGGTGGCCGGTCATTTACCACGGCTGCGGCAACGTGCAGGCGATCTTCGCCGACTACATCGAGATGAAGATTGACGCGTACAATCCGCTGGAAGCCAAGACGGGCATGGACGCGGTGCAGTTGCGTCGCCAATACGGCCACGCCATCGGCTTTTGCGGCAACGGCGACATCCGAGTCTGGGAAACCGGCGATCGCGACGCCATCCGCCGCGAAGTTCTGCGCAAGCTGAACGCGGCGAAAGGTGGCGGTTTCATCTTTCAGTCGGACCACTCGGTCAGCGGCAGCGTGTCGGGCCCGACTTACGATTACATCGTGAGGCTGGTGCGCGAGTTTGGCCAGTATCCGATCCACCTTGGAGAGTTTGAGGAGCAACTATGAAAGCGCTGCAACTCTGGGGCCTTGGTTGCCTCGCCAGCTTGGTCTCTTTGACCACTATGCGACGCTCTCGGAAGCAGCGCGCGCGGAACGGTTGGAACGGGAGGGCTGGGGCTTCATGCCTGACTTCTTCGTGGGCAGGTTGGAAGGGGCGAGCGATCGGGCACGATTCATCGACGGGAACGAGAACGCGTACTGCTACACCGCGCGCGAGCAGTTTCCGCGGCTATCACGCCAGGCGACAACGGGTGCTCGGCCCGGTGCCTCCCGAACTCCGGGAAAAGTACGAGCGCCAGGGGCGGGCCGGTCAGGCGCTTTACGTGGATCAAAACTTCGCCTTGCGATAGCCGAATCCGGAGCGATACGTGAGTTTCAAGATGACGCCGGAGGAGCGGGCCAAATGGTTTGAGCACAATACGTACTGGGCGCTCTACACGACCGACGAGTTTGTCTGGTGTTACAGCAAACGCATGAACTGGTGGAAAGTCCAGACCCCGCCCGGCCTTGAGGCGGCCATCGTGAGCGCTCGAACGAAGATCGTTCAAGGCAAGCCGCTCGGCTTTGACACCGAACCACTCCTCGAAGCGGCAGGGAAACGTTGATCGGCCGGGTCTCGTCTCGCGCAAGGCTCCTCTTCCCGGCTTGGCAGGAGCGAGGCGGGCCGCTACGTTTCCTGCCACGACTATGAGAAAAGTGCTCGCCTTTTTGGGATGCTTGGCGTTGACCTTGAGTGCCTTCGCCGGTGAAGCCCAATCCCCATGGATTTCGCTGTTCAACGGCAAGGACCTCACGGGCTGGACGGTTCGCGGCAAGGCGACCTGGTCCGTCCAGGATGGTGTGCTCGTCGGCGTGGGCGGCATGGGCCACATCTACACGGACGTCACGGCCTCCGATTTCGAAGCGAAAGGCAGGTTCCGTGTCACCAACGAGGGAGCGACGCCCAATAGCGGGTTTTACTTCCGGGCCAATCCACCGGCCGACGATGTGAATGGCTTCCCGCGCGGTTATGAGGCCCAAATCTGCAACCACGGCGATGGTTTCACCGGCTGGCTATGGAAGCCAGGCACCCCCACCGGCAAGGCCACGGAATTGCTGACCAAGGATGGCGAATGGTTCAGCTACCTCATCCGCGAGGTGGGCACGCACATTCAGTTCTGGATCAATGACAAGCTGGTCATGACCTATGACGATGCCGAGTACAAATCCGGGCACTTCGCCATCCAGGGCCACAACCCCGGCATGAAGATCGAAGCCAAGGAGCTGTATTACCGGAACCTGAGCAAGTAACCCCCGGGCCGCTCTCCGACAATCGACCGACTGCTCAGAGTGTCTGGCGCGCCGACCAACCCGCCTCCTATCTTCGGAACCGGTGGGGGATCGGGAATTGACGCTCAGCGTGCCGCCAGAGTGTGGTGCGGAGCTGGCTCTTCAGCGAGGAAGACGTTGGGATTGGAGCGCCGGCCCCGCGCTCCACCGGCAGCGGGTTGCGAGTGATTTGACCTCGCTGCGGGTCGCGCCAGGACAATGCCATTTCGCCGTCGGACACAGAGAGAGTGCGTGGGCACTCTCGAAACCCAAAACGATGACGGGAAAGGATGGTCCACCGAGGACAATGCAGGGCCGGAATTCGGGGGAAGCGGCGGCCAGCAGCTTGGCCGGTTCCGCGGGCGTGAACACTTCGACTTTACCGCCGTTCACCTTCACCGCCTCGACGCCTTCCGCCGGATTGTCGGCGGCATAACCGCGCGTCACGGCGAAGGCGAACAGCGAATGAACCACTCGCTTGAAGTTCGTGTAGGTCTGCAGGGCGAGCTTCTGCGCGTCCAGCCAGGCTTGCAGTTCCGCCGTCGTCACGTCGCCGGCGTTCTTGTGGAAGGCAGCGGCGAACCAGCCCAGACGCGAGCGCAGGTCTTGGAGATAGCGTCCCGACGCCTTGCGGGCTCCCTTCACCGCCAGCAGTTCGGCCACAACCTCGCCAACGGGCTTGGCCGTCACGGTGCGATTGCGAGCGGCGTAAAACTTGACCGCAGCCACGAGCGAGGCAGGTCGGGCACGATCTTCAGGCACTCCGCGAGCGTCCCGGCGGCCACGGGCAGCCCTACGTTGAACGGGGCGAGGGGTTGCACGGCGGCGGCGTAGTCGGGGGCTTGTTCGTTCGTCAGGGAAGCAGCCACGACCTCGCGTTCGCACAATTGGCGGGCGAGGCGTCGGGCGGCCTCCAGGACCTCGGCTTCGTCGGCGTAGGAATCGAAGCGACGCTTGCTTCCGGCGTAGTTGGCCACCATGAACGCCGGGTTGCCGCTGGGGGGTCTTGCGGCGATAGACGGTTACGGCAAGGCGGCCAAGGCGGATTTTGCGGGGCCAACTGGCAGGGCGTCCGGCGGGTTTGGACTTGCGCTTGGCTTCGGTGCGTGACGGGGGCAACCACCATGCGCGCACTGTTGCACAAAGGTTGCAAGTTTGCAGATCGGAAACGAGTTCGCCCTAACCGGTTTTGCTTGTAACTCCTTGATTTAGAACTGGAGCCAGTGGTCGGGGTCGAACCGACGACCTACGGTTTACGAAACCGTTGCTCTGCCACTGAGCTACACTGGCATCCAAAAGCGGAGGCAGTCTAGTCGGAGGTGGTCACGCGGCAACTCAAATCCTCACTCGCAAAGCTGCGTGCTCAAGGCGCTGCGGGCCAATTCATACCAAAGTGCATTCAAATGGCTACGAAACACCCCCTCACCCCAACCCTCTCCCCCGCAGGGGAGAGGGTGCCCGCAGGGCGGGTGAGGGCGCGCTCGTATCCTTTTGATCGCAACTCAGTATCAGAACTTGGTCTTCAATCAAGGGTGACAGCAGTTGACGCTGCGATGGCGTCGCGACGGCACGCCGCGTTCCGGGTGAAAAACATTCTCGGATCCGATCTGCAACCGAAAGTGTTTGACGCGACGCCAGGTGGCAGGGGCCGCGTGCAAGAAACTGACATTCCTCTCGCGACCATTCCGTTCCATATCTCAGCGGATCACTTCGAAGGCGTATCCTTTCAGGTACTCGGTTTCCGGAATGGCCGGCAGCACGGGATGGTCGGGCGATTGCTGGAAGACCGCCACCCGCCGCAGTACCCGCCGCGCATCGAACGCCGCCGACAAGATCACGTCCTGGAAAGTCACGGCATCGACGTGGTGCGAGCAGCAAAACGTCGCCAATAACCCGCCGGGCTTCAGCAAGCGCAACGCGCGCAGGTGAATTTCCTTGTACCCGCGCAGCGCGTCGCCAACCGCCGAGCGGGTGCGCGTGAACGACGGCGGGTCCAGAATGATCGCGTCGTAAGGCGCGATGAGTTGCTCGTGCGGGGCCCGCGCCGTCCGCGCCTTGAGCCAGTCGAACACGTTCGCAGCCTCGAACGAACAACGCTCGGCCAGGCCGTTGGTTTCCGCGTGTTGGCGCGCCGCCACCAACGCTTCTTCGCTCTGTTCGAGCAGGTGGACGCGCGCCGCCCCGGCCTTGGCCGCGGACAGGGCGAACCCGCCCACGAAGCTGAAGCAATCGAGCACCTGCGCGTCTGGAGTCATTCGGATCAACTCCGCCACGCGCGCGTGGTTCACTTGCTGGTCCAGGTACAAACCGGTTTTGTGCCCGCCCAGCAAGTCCACTTGGAACCGCAAGCCGTTCAGTTCGACCTCGACGTCGCCGGTCAATTCGCCGGCCAGCAACCCGTGAATTTCCGGCAACCCTTCGAAGCGCCGACCGGAACTGTCGTTGCGCTCGACGATCGCGCGGGGTTCGAGCACGCGCTGGAGCACATCCGCGATCAGCGGCTTGCGGAGGTCCATCCCCAAAGACGAGGTCTGGACCACCAGCACGTCGCCGTATTGGTCCACGATCAGACCGCTGAGCTGATCGCTCTCGGCGTTTACGACCCGGAATGACGTGGCACCGGGCAGGTATTTGCGGCGGAGGGCGAGCGCCTCGCGAATTCGGCGCTCGAAGAACGCCGCGTCCAAATTCTCCCGTTCGGGCGAGAGCACCCGCACGCGGAGTTTGGACTTCGAATTGTAAAAGCCTACGCCGAGGAAGCGCTGGCGATGGTCCTTGACCTGGACGACATCGCCGTCATTGGCCGGCTGGGTGAGGCGCAGGACGCCGCCTTCGTAAAGCCAGGGATGGCCCGCGACCAGGCGGTCGGCTTCGCCGGGACGTACCAAAACGGTGGGGAGCGTAGAATGCGATGACAACATGGTTTGTAAACAGCTTTTGGCCGGCGTGCCGGCACATCTCAATCTGCGGATGAAGCCAGAAACCGGGTGTGCTGGGAAGCTCGATGTTGCGGAGTCGCGCGAAGCCGGCAGGACTTGTCCGATTTCGCCGGAGCCTGATCGCGCTTGACAAGGCAGGTCAGTTTTAGATTCATGTCCGCGTTTGTCCACTCCGGTGGGCGAATTGGAAAGCGCGAGCCGATTGTGCAACTGACTGTCCGCGACGTTTCTGGGTTGCTGAACGTGTCCGAGAAAAGCGTTTATCGCTGGATCACGGGCGGCGACCTGCCGGCTTACCGCGTCAACGGCCAGTACCGGTTCAACCGCGCGGAATTGCTCGCCTGGGCTACTGCGAGGAAGGTCAACGTCTCGCCCAGCATTTTCGAGGAGGAGGAAACCGAAGGCGCGTTGCCGAGCCTGGCCGAAGCAATCCAGGCCGGCGGGATCAACTACCGCGTCAACGGCACGGACAAGCCTTCAGTCCTGCGCGCGATGGTCGAGTTGCTCCGTCTGCCGGACGCCGTGGACCGGGAGTTTTTGTTGCAAGTGCTGCTGGCTCGCGAATCCCTGGCCTCCACCGGCGTGGGCGACGGCATCGCCATTCCGCACGTGCGCAACCCGGTGGTGCTGCACATCGACAAGCCCTCAGTGACGCTGTGCTTCCTGGAAACGCCGATCGAGTTCGGCGCCCTGGACGGCCAGCCCGTGCAAATCCTTTTCCCGGTGATCAGCCCCAACGTGCGGGCGCACTTGCATTTGCTGGCCCAACTCGCCTTCGGGCTGCGGGACGCGGAGTTGAAAAGACTGCTGGCGGAACAGGCGGGCCGCGACGCGATCCACGCCTGCCTTCGCCGCATCTCCAGCGCCCGCCAAGGCCCAGTCCCAGCGGAGGCGCAGGAGGTGAGCGCTTGAGCCTGGCGGATTTCACCGACGCCGACTCGGTCTTGCCAGACCTGCAGGCGGACTCCGTGGCGGGCGTGGTGGCCGAACTGGCCGGCGCGCTCGCACGAGCCGGGCACGTGCGCGACGCGCAGGCGTTCGGCGAGAAAGTGCTGCGCCGCGAAGCGATCGCCAGCGCCGCCTGGGGGTGGCAAATGGCCTTTCCGCACGCGCGCCTCGCCGGGCTGGCGCAGCCGCGGTTTGCCTTCGGGCGGCGCGCCGTGCCGTTGGCCTGGGGCGAACAGCCGGTGCGTTCCGTCTTTCTCATCGCCGTGCCGGCGAACGAGACGGGACCGTACCTGAACTTGATTTCCGCCCTCGCGCGCTTACACCGCGACGCCACGCTGCCGCACCGCCTGCTCTTGGCCGGCGACCGCCACGACTTGCTTGACCTTTTCCGTCAAATCCCCACGTCCACCACCGCATAACCCCATGCCCAGACCGGCGGAACCTGCCGTGTGCCGGGTAACTTTTTGCCCCTTATGAACCTCTCGCTTGGCTTTCGTCCGAAACTGATCGACACGATCCGCGGGTACTCGCGCGGCGATCTCACGGCCGACCTGGTGGCCGGCCTTACGGTCGGCATCGTGGCGTTGCCGCTGGCAATGGCGTTTGCCATCGCGTCCGGCGTGACTCCGCAGGCGGGCATTTTCACGGCGGTGATCGCCGGCTTCATCGTCTCCGCCCTGGGCGGGACGCGCGTGTGCATCGGCGGGCCGACCGGCGCTTTCATCGTGATCTTGTATGGCATCGGGGCGAAGTACGGCCTCGCCAACCTCGCCATCTGCACAATCATGGCTGGCGTGATCTTGTTCGTGATGGGCCTGGCGCGGCTGGGCACGATGATCAAGTTCATCCCCTACCCCGTCACGATGGGCTTCACCAGCGGCATCGCGGTGCTGATCTTCACCACCCAAATCAAGGATTTCTTCGGCCTCACGGTGGACAAGGTGCCGTCCGAATTCATCGAGAAGATGTCGGCGCTGGTCGGGCATCTGGGTTCGCTCCACTGGCCGACGGCGGCGCTGGCGACCGCCTCGCTGGCGATCATTCTGTTCTGGCCGAAAAGCTGGCAGCGCCGCGTGCCCGGCTCGATCGTGGCCTTGGTCCTGGGCACCCTGGCGGTCGCGCTGTTCCACCTGCCGGTCGAGACCATCGGCACCAAGTTCGGCGGCATCCCGCAAGGCCTGCCCGAGCCGCACCTGCCGGCACTGTCTTGGGCCAACCTCCAGAATCTCGTCCTGCCGGCGACGACCATCGCCCTGCTGGCGGCGATCGAATCGCTGCTCTGCGCCGTGGTGTCCGACGGCATGGTGGATGACCGGCACGATTCCAACCAGGAACTCATGGCGCTGGGCCTGGCGAACATCGTCAGCCCGCTGTTCGGCGGCATCGCGGCCACGGGGGCCATCGCCCGCACCGCCACGAACGTGCGCAGCGGCGGCCGTTCGCCGGTGGCGGGCATCGTCCACGCGGTCACGCTGCTGGCGATCATTCTGG
>JAKCAB010000410.1 GCA_021839785.1 bacterium
CCAGCGTCTGGTGAAGGCGCGCGTGGATGGCCAGCTCGCGCGCGTCGCGTTCCAGCCCGGCGACGAGGTGAAGCAGGGCGACTTGATTTTTGAGACGACCCCCGTCCGTTTCAGGCAACGCTGGATCAGGCCACGGCCGTCCTGGCGCGGGACGAGGCCTCGCTGCAGAACGCCGAGGCCGACATGAAGCGCACCGACGAACTGGCCGGCACCAAGGCGGTGCCCGCGACGGTGGTGGACGCCAACCGTGCGAAAGTCGCGACGTTCAAGGCCTCGGTCGCGGCCGACCAGGCCGCCATCGCGAGCGCCAAGCTGCAGCTCTCGTTTTGTTCCATCACCTCGCCGGTGGACGGCCGCATGGGGTTGCTGCTCGTGGACGCAGGCAACATGGTCAAGAACAACGACACCATCCTCGTCATCGTCAATCAGACCCGGCCGATCTTCGTGGATTTCGCGGTTCCGGAGCGCTCGTTGCAGGAGGTGAGGGCAGCGGCGGCGCGCGGCCATTTGCGCGTCCAGGCGGCGACCCCGCAACATCCGGAGAAGGCCGCCGTGGGCGAGCTGGAGGTCGTGAACAACCAGGTGGACACCACCACGGGCACGCTGTTGCTGCGGGCGAAGTTCGCGAACGAAGACGAACGGCTGTGGCCGGGCCAGTTCCTGAACGTCACCCTCACGCTGGGCGAATTGACCAATGCGAGGGTCGTGCCGTCGCAAGCGGTCCAATCCAGCCAGAGCGGTGACTTCGTCTTTGTCGTGAAGCCCGACGAGACGGTGGAAAAGCGGATGGTGACCACCGGACCGCAACGCGGGAACGAGACCGTCATCGCCCACGGGGTCAAGGCCGGCGAGACGGTCGTGACCGACGGCCAGTTGCGCCTGGTCCCGGGCGCCGAGGTGAACGTGCAAACGCCGGGTCAGCGCGCCGGCGGCACACCGGCGGGCGGGCCGTCAACCGAAGGACCGCGAGCGGCCAGCACCGCTCAGCCGGCGAAAAGACCATTTGCTGGCGGGCCGGGGCCGGGGAGGATTGCGTGAACATTTCGGAGCTGTTCATTCGCCGGCCGGTCATGACCACGCTGGTCATGTCGGGCATCCTGTTGTTCGGCGTCATCAGCTATCGCTACCTGGCGGTGAGCGACCTGCCCAACGTGGATTATCCCACGCTCCAGGTCTCGGCGAGCCTGCCGGGCGCCAGCCCGGAGACGATGGCTTCCGCCGTGGCGACGCCGCTGGAACGGCAGTTCACCACCATCGCCGGCGTGGACTCGATGTCGTCGGTGAGCGCCCTCGGCCTTTGCCAGATCACGATCCAGTTCACCCTGGACCGGAACATCGACGACGCTGCGCAGGACGTGCAGGCGGCCATCGCCAAGGCCTCGCGGCTGCTGCCGCAAGGCATGCCCTCGCCGCCGACGTACAGCAAGGTGAACCCCGCCGACCAGCCGATTCTGTACATGGCGCTCACGTCGGACACCCAGCCGCTGTCGGCGGTGGGCGAATACGCGCAAACGCTCATGGCCCAGCGCATGTCGATGGTGAAAGGCGTGGCGCAGGTCGGCGTGTTTGGCGCACAAACCTACGCGGTCCGGATCCAACTCGATCCCAGTGCGCTCGCCAGTCGCGGCCTCGGCATCGACGAGGTCCAGCAGGCGGTGGCGCAGGGCAACGTGAACCTGCCCACCGGCACGCTCGATGGCCCGAAGCAGGCGTTCACCGTTCAGGCCAACGGCCAGTTGTTCAAGGCAGCGGATTACCGGCCGCTCATCGTGGCCTATCGCAACGGGCAACCGGTTCGCCTCGGCGACCTGGGCCGGGTGATCGACAGCGTGCAGAACGACAAGGTGGCCGCGCGGTTCAACACCACCCGCGCGATCATCCTGGCCGTCCAGCGCCAGCCCGGCGAAAACACGGTCGAAGTCGTGGACAACATTCGCGCGCTGCTGCCGACCTTGCGCGCGCAGTTGCCCGCCTCGGTGAATTTCGAGATCCTCTACGACCGCTCGCAGTCCATCCGCGAATCCGTGCACGACGTCCAGTTCACCCTCATGCTCACGGTCTGCCTGGTGGTGTTGGTGATCTTCCTGTTCCTGCGGAACCTCTCCGCCACGGTCATCCCCAGCCTGGCGTTGCCGATGTCGCTGATCGGCACGTTCGCCGTGATGTACCTGCTCAACTACAGCGTGGACAACCTTTCGCTGATGGCGCTCACGCTCTCGGTGGGCTTCGTCGTGGACGACGCCATCGTGATGCTCGAGAACATCGTCCGCCACATCGAGGAAGGCATGCCCGCGTTCGAGGCGGCGCTCAAAGGCGGGCGCGAGATCGGCTTCACGATCATTTCGATGACTCTGTCGCTGGCGGCGGTGTTCATCCCGGTGCTGTTCATGGGCGGCATCCTCGGCCGGTTGCTGCACGAATTCGCGGTGACGATCATGACCGCGGTGCTGGTGTCCGGCTTCGTTTCGCTGACGCTCACGCCGATGCTGTGCAGCCGGTTTGTGCGGCCGCCGGGCCAGGCGCACCACGGCCACGTCTATGCGGTGTCGCAGCGGTTCTTCGACGGCATGTTCGGATTTTACGAGCGCACGCTGCGGGTCGTGTTGCGACACCGCCTGACCGTGATCTTCGTTTCGCTGGTCGTGCTGGTGGCGACGGGCTACCTGTTCGTCACCATTCCCAAAGGCTTTTTCCCGAGCGAGGACACCGGCCAGATCTTCATCGTCACCGAGGCGGGGCAGGACATCTCCTTCGATTCCATGCGCGACCACCAGCTTGCCTTGATGCATTTGTTGATGCAGGAGACGAACATCCTCAACAACCTGACCTCGTCCATCGGCGCGGGCGGGCCGACCACCACCGGCAACAGCGGCCGCATGTTCGTGCGCCTCAAACCGCGCTCGACCGGCCGGCCGCACGTGGACCAGATCATCCAGCGCCTGCGCGGCAAGCTCAACTCCGTGCCCGGCATCAGCGCCTTCCTGCAGAACCCGCTGCTGTGAGACTTTCCAGCAGTGGCTCCGCCGCAAACTGCGCCGCCCACGCACCGCTGAACCCGGTCTCGCCGTTTCCCCGACCGCATGAGCAACGCACCCGATCCGCACCCGCCGTCGCCCGGCGCCGAGCCCGGCGCACCCGCAAAGAAGAACGGCCCCCCGCCGTGGCGGCTCGCGGGCTTTGCCTTGCTGGCCGCCGTGGTCGCCGGACTCGGCTTCGTGGGGTTGCGTTATCTCGTGGACGTGTTCACGCACGAGAGCACCGACGACGCTTACCTCGAAGGCCCCATCGTGGCCATTTCGCCCAAGGTGGCCGGCATCGTTTCCGCCGTTTACATTCATGACAACCAGCCGGTGAAGGCCGGCGACTCGCTGGTCGATATCGATCCACGCGACTACGAAGCCGCCCTGGCCCACAAGCGGGCCAGCCACAACGTCTCGGAGAGCAACCAGAAGACTGTGGCCAGCGCTTATGCGTTGATGCAGGCCCGCCCGGCCACCGCGGAATTGACGGCGAAGCAGAGCCAGTCCGAGGCGGCGGCTTCCGAGGCGACGGCCGAGCGCGCTGAGGCGGATTTCAAGCGGATGGAGTCACTGCGTAAAGAAAACGTCAGTTCCGCGCAGGAATTCGATCTCGCTCGCGCCGCCGCCCGCGCCACGGCCGAGGCGGACCGGGACAAGGTCGCCACCGACCGGTCCCGCGTCACGGAAGCCCACGCGCAACTGGACGCCGCCGGCGCTGCGTTTGCGATGGCACGGGCCGAGGTCCACCAGGCGGAAACCGATGTTAAGATCGCTGAACTAGACCTTTCGTACACGCGCCTCGTCGCGCCGACGAACGGCTTCGTCACCCGCAAGGCCGTCCACGCCGGCGAATACGTCCAGGTCGGCCAGCGGTTGCTCGCCGTGGTGGTGCCGGATTTCTGGGTGGTGGCCAACTTCAAGGAAACCCAGTTGCAGAACCTCCTTCCCCACCAGCCGGTCGAACTGCACGTGGACGCCTACCCCGACCGGAAGTTTGCCGCGCACGTGGACAGCATCCAGGCGGGCAGCGGCGCGCGCTTCAGCCTGTTGCCGCCGGAAAACGCGGTCGGCAATTTCGTGAAGGTGGTGCAGCGCGTGCCGGTCAAAATCCTGTTCGACCAGCCGCCGGACGAAGCCCACAAGCTCGGCCCCGGCCTGTCGGTGGTGCCTTGGGTTCGCACCAGCGATTTTCAGGTTTCAACGCCGGTGCTGGCCCTGGCCGCCATCGTGGTGGCGGCGCTGTTCACCGCGCTGGTGTGGAAAGCCGTCCCGCCGGGTGGCAAGGACGCCCCGAAGTCCGCGCCCGGACGATGAGTGCGCCGGCGACGAAGACCGCGCCCTGGCATCCGCGACACAATCCATGGCTGATCGCGGCCACGGTCGTGGCGGCCACGTTCATGGAAGTGCTCGACACGTCCGTGGCCAACGTCTCGTTGCCGCACATCGCGGGGAATTTGTCCTGCACGACGGAGGAATCCACCTGGATCCTCACCAGCTACCTGGTCTCGAACGCGATCATCCTGCCCATGACGGGCTGGCTGGGACGGTATTTCGGGCGGAAGCGGTTGTTCATCGGCTGCATCGCGCTGTTCACGATGACCTCCGTGCTGTGCGGCATGGCGACCAACCTGCCTTTCCTGATTGTCGCGCGGGTGCTGCAAGGCATCGGCGGTGGCGCGATGGTGCCCATTTCGCAGGCCATCCTGCTGGAGAGCTTTCCGCCGCAAAAACGCGGGCAGGCGATGGCCGCGTTCGGCATGGGCGTCATCGTCGCCCCGATCCTCGGTCCAACCCTGGGGGGCTGGATCACCGACAACTATTCCTGGCGCTGGATCTTCTACATCAACATCCCGGTCGGCGTCGCGGCGATGCTCGCCGCCGAAGCCGTGGTGGAGGACCCGCCGTACATTCGCGGGGCACGCGCCGAAAGCATCGACTTCGCCGGCTTCGTGTTCCTGGCCGTCTGGCTGGGCACGCTCCAGATCGTCCTCGACAAAGGCGAGCAGGACGACTGGTTTGCGGCGGAATGGATCCGGTGGTTCGGCGCGATCTCCCTGGCTTCCTTCGCGGCTTTCCTGATCCGCCAACTCCGGGCCGAGCATCCGCTGGTGGACTTGCGGGTGATGAAGAATCGCAACTTCAGCGCCGGGCTGCTGCTGATTGCGATGCTGGGTGGCGTGCTTTACGGCACGACTGCCGCGCTGCCGATTTTCCTGCAAACGCTGATGGGCTATCCCGCGCTGCAAAGCGGCCTCGTGTTGAGTCCGCGCGGCGTCGGCTCGTTTTTCACGACCCTCCTGGTCGGCCGGCTGGTCGGCAAGGTCAGCGGGCGCTGGCTGGTCTTCACGGGTTTTGCGTTGCTGTCGGTGTCGTCGTTCTGGCTGGGCAACATCAACCTCCAGATCAGCCCGGCCAACGTGATCCTGCCCGTCATTCTGAGCGGCATCGCCATCAGCTTCGTCTTCGTGCCGCTCACGACCACCGCGATGGGTTACCTGCGCCAGGACCAGATGGGCAACGCCTCCGGCCTGTACAACCTGATGCGCAATCTGGGCGGCAGTTTCGGCATCGCGATGGTCACGACGTTCCTGGCCCGGCACGCGCAAGTCGAGCAAGCCGCGTTGGTGACGCACCTGACGCCGTACGACCCGGCCTACACCGAACGCCTGGCTGCGATCACCGCGTCACTTACGTCGCTGAGTGGCGGCGCCGCGGCCAGCCGGCAAGCCACGGCGTTGATTGGCCAGACCGTCTGGCAACAGGCCCAACTCTCGGCCTTCGTCTATAATTTCCGGCTCTTCGGCGTGCTCTGCCTGCTTTGCCTGCCCGCGGTTTTTCTGTTCAAGCGCGTGAAAGGCGGCGCGGGCGCCCCCGGCGGCCATTGAGCGGAGGCGTGGACGCCGTCGGTCCGCGCCAATCCCGGTCCGCCGGCAGGCGCTTCGGCCCTGGCAGTTGCTCGGGCCTGGCCGGTCCGAGGCGGGAACCGACGGCAGCCGAAGTCCAAAGGCAAATCCCGCCGCGTTCAGCGTCACCGGTGTTCTGCCTCCCCGGCCGCTACGCCGGCGGCAGAATCTCCACGATTTCCGAGAGCGCGCGATTTTGGGCGTCCCAAATCGTGTTGCGGCGGCCATACAGCGTGTGCCGCCCCTGGAGCCGGAAGGCGCGGTTCATCAAGTCGTCCGACTCGATTCGAAGGTAAGCGAGCGGGTGACCATGATGCGGGATGTTCCGCATGTTGAGGATGTGGCCGAGCGGCAGGTATTCATCCAGGATCAAGCGGCGCACGTCGGCGGGGAACAACACCAGGTTCACCTTGTTGGCGCCGAACTCGACCGCGCGCTGGTCCCGGTCCAGGCGCAACACCACTTCGCGAAAGTACAGGTCGTTTTGACGCTGCCGGCCCCAGACCTCGATGTGGATGTCGCACCGGTGGAACCGCTCCAGCGTGGGGGTCATGTCGTGATCGTGAACCAGCAACCCCCGGTACGGCTCTGGCACCAGTTCGCTGGGGATGATCTCGATCCGTGGCAGCGGCTGGCGCTCGCGGGCGTAGAAATCGTCCAGCGGGTAAAGAAAGGCCCCGGTCGCCGGGACCGGGGCCTTCACTTGCGGTGTCAGCGAATATGTCGCAGGCATCATCAGTTCCTGTTCGTCAGACGCGCCAAGTCGCGGCGGAATTCGCTGTCGCGCAGTCCGATTTGGTCGAGCGGGATGCGCTCGAAACCGAGTTTCCAGGCCGGCGAATCGGCTTTGAGTGCAAAGTCGCCCGGCCGCGCATCGTCGCCGGGGAGTCGCACAAGGCTGGGGGCGGCGTTGGTGAGGTTGTTTTCCAAGTGAAGCATCGCTTCGGTGGCGTGCCAGCCGACCTCGAGCCATTTGCCGGCGCAGACGTTGCGCGCAACCACGTTGCCCTCCGGCGGCACGCCTTTGAACGCGTCGCCGACGATCGCCGGACCGCCCGGCGGGCCGTAGCAGGCGTCGAGGGTTCGGATCGCGGGGTAGCATTCGCGGTAAAGCGCGGCCGGCATTTCGGC
>JAKCAB010000677.1 GCA_021839785.1 bacterium
CTTTGGCCACGAAGATGAGCGCCACGCCGGACGGCGCCTGGCGGTCGCGGACCACGAGGCTCACGTCGATGCCATCACGCCGGAAGCCAGCGATGGCCTGGTTGCCGAACATGTCCTGGCCAACACGCGCGATGAAGGTGACCTGACCGCCGGCGCGGGCGGCGGCCACGGCCTGATTCGCGCCTTTGCCACCGGCGGCGGTGACGAATTCGCCGCCCAGGATCGTCTCGCCCGGCCGCGGCAGGCGGTCGAGCTGGATGATCATGTCGGTGTTTGAGCTGCCGATGACGAGGATGCGGTTTGGCATATCGTGGCTCTGTCCGGTCGAGAGTTCGTAGGTGGTTCTTAGCGCGGAAACAGACCGTAAACAAAGAGTCTTGGCCAAGTAAGGACAAGGAGCATGGCGGAAGTCAGGAAGATTCCGGTGGAGATAAAAAATGAGACGGGAGAAAAGCCCTGCAAGTGGCGGGTGCGAAGTCCGAACACCATCGCCGCTCCCGAACATATCACCGTAAGAATATGCAGAAACTGCCCAGCGTTCAGAACGTAGGCATCCAATGGCCAGAGCGAGTTGTCAAAAGCCAGCACTAATCCACCGAGAACCGTCAAAAGCGTGGCCAACACTGCGAGGAGAACTGCTCCCAAAGTCAGACGGTCTTCGATTGATTTTGGTAAATGCATGCCAGTTTCACCAGGTGGGTTCTTAGGTCGATCTGCCTCTCTCCAGCCGATGCCGGTATTGGTCGAGGATGACCGCGCCGATGATCACCGCGCCGGTGACGAGGCGCTTGGTTTCGTCGCGTGCGCCGATGGCCGCGAGGCCGGAGTTGAGCACCGCAATAATCAACACGCCGAAGAACGTGGCGACGACGGAGCCGCGTCCGCCCATGAGGCTGGTGCCGCCGATGACCGCCGCGGCGATCGCCTGCAACTCGAGGCCCAGCCCCGCATTCGGGTTCGCCGATTGAAACCGCGCGGTGTCGATCACGCCCGCCAATGCCACGAGCAGGCCCGTGAGCATGAACACCGCGAGTTTGACCGGGCGCGGATCAATGCCGCTGAGCCGGACTGCTTCCTCGTTCGTGCCGACCGCCACGACGTAACGCCCGAAGACCGTCCGGGTGAGCGCGAACTGGCTGGCGGCGACGATGGCCAGCGCCACCAGAAACGGCAGCGACAAGCCGCGAACGTTCGTGCCGGCGACCCAGTCAATCGCGGAGCCGAGATACTGGGTTTGCGAGCGCGTGACCGCGTGCGCCGCGCCGCGCGCCATTTCCAGCACGCCAAGCGTAACGATGAACGTGGGCAGCCGCCAGCGAATGGAGACCGCGCCGTTGAACGCGCCGCAGAACACGCCGGCGCCCAACGCCGCCAGCATGGCCAGGCCGGCGGGCCATTTCCACTGGGTGATCGCCACGCCCAGCACCGAACCGCACAGGCCGAGCACGGAGCCGACCGACAAGTCGATCTGGCCGAGCACGAGCACGAAGGTCATGCCGGTGGCCACCAGGAGGAGCGCGGGAATCTGGTTGGCGATGGTGGTGAAGTTGGTGGTCGTGAAAAAGTTTCGCGTGCTCAGGCTGAACACGAGCACCAGCAGAGCCAACGCGGCGGCCAAGCCGAGGTATTCGGTGAGGCCGGCGTGCCATCGAGATCGGTTTTGCATGGCTTGAGCGGGGGCGGGGCGGTCAGTTGCGGGCGGCGGGCGGCGCGTCGTCGCTTCGCGACAGCGGCTTGGTCGTGAGGTGTTCGCGGAGCGCAGCGGCCATGATTTTGTCCTGCGTCCATTCGCCGCGCGCGAACGTGGCGGCCAACCGCCCCGCCGACATCACGGCGATGCGATCGCAAATGGCCATGAGTTCCATGAGGTCCGAGGAGACCACGATCACCGCCTTGCCCCGGCCGGCGAGTTCATTCAGGAGCCGGTAAATCTCGAACTTCGCGCCGACGTCGATGCCGCGGGTCGGCTCGTCGAAAATGAGGATGTCGCAGTCGCGGAACAGCCAGCGGGCCACGACGACTTTTTGTTGGTTGCCGCCGCTGAGTTCGGCCGCCGGCTGTTCCTCTGAGTGACAGCGAATGGCGAGCTTCTGAACCCAATCGCGGGCAACACCAGCTTCGTCCGCGCGGCGAACCAGACCCCACTTCTCGGCAACGGCGCGTAGCGCGGCGAGGGTGATGTTGGCGCGAACCGCCAGCGGCAGCAGCAAGCCCTGCGCCTTGCGATCCTCGGTCAGCAGTGCGATGCCTTGCCGGACGGCGTCGCGTGGCGAACGGATGCGGGCGGGGCGCTCGCTTCCGTGCAGGTGAATTTCGCCTCGCTCAAGCGGGTCGGCCCCGAACACCGCGCGCAGGGTCTCGGTGCGGCCGGAACCCATCAGCCCGGCGAAGCCGAGGATTTCGCCGCGGCGAACCTCGAAGCTGACGTCGCGCACGCAGCCGGCGCAGGTCAACCCGCGCACTGCCAACGCCACTGGCCCGGCGGTGCGCGACTCGTGAAGCGTTTCGGAGTCCAAATCCCGCCCGACCATCAAACGCACAATCTTTTCGAGACTCACATCGGAAACAGCGCGCGTGCCGGTCATCCGGCCGTCGCGGAGGACGGAGAGGCGATCGGCAATCCGCTGGATTTCTTCAAGGCGGTGCGAGATGTAAACGATGCCGGTACCGGCACCGCGCAGACCCTGGATTAGAGCGAACAGCAATTCGACCTCCGGATCGGTCAACGCCGCCGTTGGTTCGTCGAGGATCAGAACTTCGCAGCGCCGCCAGAGGCTGCGGGCAATTTCCACGAGCTGCTGCTGCCCCACGCCGAGCTGGCTCACCGGCAGGTTGGGATCGAGCCCGCCCAACCCGACGCGTTCCAGCAAGACCTGCGACTCCGCGCGCAAACGGGCGCGGTCGATCCAACCCCAGCGGTTGGGCAGGCAATCGAGGAAAAGGTTCTCGGCGATGCTCAACGTGGGGATGAGGTTCAACTCCTGCATCACCATGTGAACGCCTTGCCGCTCGGCGTCTTTGCGATTCGCCGGCGCATACGGCTGGCCTTTGAATTCAAGCCGCCCGCGGTCCGCGGCCGTCAGGCCAGCGACGATGCGCGAGAGCGTGCTTTTTCCCGCGCCGTTCTCGCCGACCAAGGCGTGGACTTCACCCGCCCGCAAATCGAAATCCACATCGTTCAGCGCCTGAACCGGGCCGTAGGATTTTCCAAGAGTGGAAACGCGGAGTAAGCATCCGGCGGAATGCATTGACTCAACTGCCTCCATGCCTTTGGCGTTTACGCTCGTCCTCACCCCGGCCCTCTCCCCCAGGGAGAGGGAGGAACACTCCCAGCACGGGAGAACCTTCGCGGGTTCGTGATGCTTCCCGACGCGACGACCGCTGGTTCCCTCTCCTGGGGGAGAGGGTTAGGGTGAGGGCGAGGCAGCACTCTGACTGCATACTTAGGGCTCAGACCGAGCCGTTCGCCAGCGCATGGCCTACTTGCCGGCAAGGGATTCAGCAGTGATCAGGTCCACCGGCGTCTCGCGGTCGGCGGGCGCGGTCTTGGTCTTGAGCAACTGCAGCGCGTACTCAATGCCGAAGACGGCGATCTGGTCGGCGTGCTGGTCCGCGGTGGCGAGGATTTTGCCTTCCTTGAGCAACGTCTGGACCGCGGAGATATTGTCGTAGCCGACTACCTTGACCTGGTCGAGCTTACCGGCGGCGCGCAAGGCCGCCACCGCGCCGAGGGCCATGCTGTCGTTCGCGCAGAGGAATGCCTTGAGGTCCGGATTCTCGGTGATGATCGCGGCGGCGACTTGATTCGCTTTGTCGGTCTCCCAATAGCCGGATTGCGAACTGACGATCTTCATGCCGGCCGCGTTCATGGCGTCGTCGAAACCCAGCCCGCGCTGCTGGCCATTGAAGGCATTCGGGGGGCCCTCGATGACGGCCACCTTGTCGCCGGGCTTGAGTTGCTTCGCCAGGTAATCGCCGACCCTCCGGGCGCCCTTCCGGTTGTCCGGGCCGACGAACGGAAGCTTGATCTTCTGCCCGGCGAGCACGGCATCGTCGAACTTGTTGTCGATGTTGACCACCACGACGCCGGCGTCCTGGGCCTTTTTGCAGACGCCGATCAAGGCCTTCGAGTCGGCGGGGGCGATGACGATGGCGTCCACTTTCTGCGCGACCATCTGCTCGACCAGTTCGACCTGCTTGGCCACATCGAGCTCGTCTTTGATGCCGTTGGCGAGCAGGTCGTACTCGTCCGCGTGGGCCTTCTGGTGCGCGCGCGCGCCGTTTTCCATGGTGAGGAAGAACTCGTTCGCGAGCGATTTCATGATGAGCGCGATGCGCGGCTTGCCGGGCGTCTGGCTCTGCGGACCACAAGCGGTGAGTGCCAGGCCGAGAGCGACGAGGCCAAGCGCCGCAGCCAGCGGCCAACGACGCGGCGAGCAAGAAGATGTCGAGGTGTTCATAAGGATTGGATTTCGCGATTTGGGTTCCAGCAAGGCCTCGGGAGATTCATCGGCTGGCCCGGTAAACGACGGCTTCGCTGATGGCAATCTGCCGGTCTTTGGAGCGCGCGTCCGCGGCATCGGTGGTCACGATGCGCAGCGTGTGCGGCCCCGGCTTCAACCCATAGGCCTGCCAGAGCACATTGTCGTGCGTGTTCGGGACGATGTAGGCATCGAGCGGGAGCTTCTGCTTCCGGCCGTCGAGAAAAACATCCGCGCGCCCACCCGCTTGGTCGAGCCGGCCGAGCACAGCCACGGCCACGCCGTTGAATTTCAAGGTGGCTTCGCCGCCGGCACTGATCGAGAGCATTGTATCCTTGTCCGACTTCCAGGAACCGGTCCAGGTCCAAGCCGTATCCTTCACGTCTATTCGGCGATCCGGTATGCCGGGACTCCACTGCTCGAGTTTGGGCGGTTTGGGCGTTTGGATGGGGACGACGACTTCGGCCTCGCCAACTTTTCCGCCAGCCATCTGGATGATTTTCAGCGCGCGCGTCTCGGTGGATTTCACGATGTCGTCAAAAGAGTACTGGGTGTAGTCGAACTTCCGGTTTTCGAGCGCCGGCAGATCGGCTTTGAACTCCGCGGGAATCCGGTCGTAACCCAGCATCACGCCCAGCACGCCCGCCGCGCTGGACGGGTTGCAATCGGAGTCCTGGCCGCAGCGCGTCGCGATTTCGGCCGTCCTGGCAAAATCCTTCCCGCCGAACAACAGGCCGAACGCGATGTACGCGCCGTTGATCTTGGCGTCGATGTTGAACGGCTGCTGAAAGCCGTCCGGGCACGGGTCGTCGCGGTCCCACTTGGCCTCGACGAGCTGCCAGACCTGCCGCCAATCGTTCGGGTGCTGGGCCGACCAGGTCAGCAGGTCGCGGATGAGCCGGCCGTATTCGCTTTGCGCCGGGATGCACGCCAGCCCGGCCTCGACCACCTTGCGCGGGTCGTTCTCGAAATACGCGGCGGCGTACATGCCACAGACGAACATGCCGCCGTAAAGGCCATCGCCGTAATTCATCACCCGCCCGACGCGGTCGCAGTACTGGTTCGACTCGCGCGGCAGGCCCGGACACATCAGGCCGATGAAGTCCGCCTCGATCTGAAAGTCGATGTCGTTGGCGTGAAAGTTGTACTTCGGATGCCCCGACCAGGGCGCTTCGATGCCCTGGTTCAAAGCGCGGCGGGCGCCGGCGTTGGCGTGCCACAGGTGGTACTGCGAGTCCTTGAACGCGCGGCCGTAATCGGCGCATTTGGCGTTGAGACCGAGATCGTCCATGACCTTGGCAAAGGTCATTTCCACGTAAAGGTCATCCTGGTGGATCGTGTTCTCCAACATGCCAGGCTTCCACTGAATCTCGGCCTCGTTGATCTTGGCGCAGGACCGGAACTCGGTGGGCGCGCCGTAGGCCACGCCGATCATCTGGCCGGCCCAGCCCCCGCGGATTTTGTCGAGCAAGGCGGCTCGCGACAGCGTGCGGTTTTCAGCGTGAACGAGCGGGCCGAGACAAAATGCGGCAAGAACCAGCAGGGGCGGACTGGGGAAGGCGACGGTTTTCATGGCTGGCGACATGGTGTCGGTCCCCGTCCGCCGAGGTCAATTCAGTTTCCGCAGCCGCGAGAACCATCGGGCCGGCACCCGGCGGTGGTTTCGCGGCGTGCCGTGCGGGAAACCCGGCTTGCCAAGGCGGCGGAGCGCTCGTTTAATCCGCGGGCGTGGTTCAGAAGCAAACTCTTCGCAACCCAATCGGCTTTTCCGGCGTCGGCCTGCACAGCGGGAACCGGGTGAACATGAGGTTCGTGCCGGCGCCCGCGAACGCGGGCATCCGCTTCCGGCGCGTCGATCTCGAGGGCAAGCCCGAAATCCCGGCCCGGTTGGAGCACGTGGTGGACACCAACCGCTCGACCACCCTCGCCAGCGGCTCCGTCAAAGTCCAGACGGTCGAGCACGTGCTGGCGACCTTCGCCGGCTGTGGCGTGGACAATGCCATCGTCGAACTGGACGCCAACGAACCTCCCATCGCCGACGGCAGCGCGCGCGAGTACTGCCGGATGGTGGACGAGGCGGGCGTCGTGCCCCAGGGCGAGCCGCGCGAGAGTTACGCGGTATCGGAGGCCATCCAACTCCAGGCGGGCGAATCGTTGATGTCCGTTCTCCCGCATGACCGCCTCAAGGTCACCTGCACCAGCGCCGACCGGCAGGGGCGGTACACCCAGTATTTCAGTGTCGAAGTCACGCCCGAGACGTGGCGACGCGAACTCTCGCACGCGCGCACGTTCTGCTTTTTCGAGGAGATCGAATACCTGATCAAGAACGGCCTCATCGAAGGCGGCAGCCTGCAGAACGCGATCGTCATCCGCGAAGATGCCGTGCTCACCACGGAGCCGTTGCGCTACCCGGACGAATTTGTCCGGCACAAGATGCTCGATATCCTCGGCGACCTGGCGCTGCTGGGAGTTCCGTTGGTCGGGCACGTCGTGGCCATGCTCCCCAGCCACGCGGCGAACGTGGCCCTCGGCCGGCAAATTGCCGCACAGATGCAGCG